>CAZGPF010000009.1:0-12561 GCA_964527275.1 uncultured Desulfosarcinaceae bacterium | reverse complement strand
TATATGGAAAGGCCTGAAGGGCCGAAGATGAAGTGCTCTGAGTAGTTACTATCTGTTTAATCTTGTCATTACGGTAGGGTAGGGCGCTTGCAGACCTGGATTCAGATCAACTCTTTCTCCTGGGTTTAGCTCCCTGGTCATCCGGCTGATCGGAGTTACCCGGTTCACGAGTGATGTGAAACTGATCCAGGCGGAGGCTCTCGTCGCCCTCGATATGCATGGAGAGCGCGCGGCGGATTTCAAGTTCCGAAATCTCCCGGCGCTTTTTGTTGAGCACGTAGTCGGCCACCGCCCTGGGCACTTTGGCGTGGACTGCCCGCACTCCCGTTTTGCTGGTCTCGATTTTCATGTGTCGCAGGAAACGCAAGGCCAGCGTCTCGGTGGAAGCCACCCATCCTTTGGAGCGGCAGTGGCCGCAGGGCACCAGGTTGGCGAAATCGATGGAGGGCGCCAGGCGCTGGCGCGACATCTCTAACAGGCCGAACTGCGAGATGCGTCCGATGCGGGTCTTGGCCTTGTCCCGCTTGGTGAAACTTCGCAGGGTGCGCTCCACCTGGGAGCGGTGTTTAACATCGCGCATATCGATGAAATCCACCACGATCAGGCCTCCCAGGTCGCGCAGCCGAAGCTGGCGGGCGACCTCTTCGGCAGCTTCGAGGTTGGTGGTCAGGGCGGTCTGCTCGATGGAGCGCTTCTGGGTCGCTTTGCCGGAGTTGACATCAATGGAGACCAGGGCCTCGGTCTGCTCGATGACCACCGATCCACCCGACTTGAGCGGAACCCGGTTTTTGAAGATGGTGGTTATCTGATCTTCCAACTGGTGCTTGGTGAACAAAGGGCGATCCGCCGTATAGCGTTTGACGATGTGACGATGCTTGGGGGAGATGATCTGGACGAAATTCCTCACCTCGTGAAAGACGGCGTCGTCATCGATGAGAATTTCGCTGACATCCGTCGTGAAGTAGTCCCGGATGGAGCGTATCGCCAGGCTGCGTTCCTTGTACAGCGCCGCGGGCGCTGCTTCCTGCATGCCTTTGTGGTTGATGTTTTTCCACAGCCGCAACAGGTAGTTGAGATCTTTGGAGAGCTGTGTCTTGGTGCAGCCTTGGCCGGCGGTGCGGATAATACTGCCGAAGCCTTCGGGAATCTTCAAGGCCTCGATGATTTGCCGCAGCCGCTGGCGCTCTTTATCGTCTTCGATCTTGCGGGAAATTCCTCGACTACTACTGCCGGGCATCAGCACCACATGGCGTCCGGGCAAGGAGATATAAGTGGTCAGCATGGCCCCTTTCTTCATTATGGGATCCTTGGTGACCTGGACCATCAGCTCCTGCCCCTTCTTGACCAGGTGTTGGATGGCCCGGCCGCCCTTGCGATTTTCCTGAAAATAGTCGCTGTGGATCTCCTGCTGCTGGAGAAAACCGTTGCGTTCAGCGCCAAAGTCCACAAACACCGCTTGCAGGCTGGGCTCGACGCGCATGACCACACCTTTATATATGTTGCCGTGGATGAACGCCCGTCCGGCGCTCTCGATTTGAAACTCCTCCAATCGATTCTCGATGACCTTGGCTATACGACACTCTTCCGGGTCAATGGCATTGATCAGAATTTTGCTGCACATTGTTTTCACGATCCTTTTATTTTTTTTGCAATCAATGAATATTGGTAAGATTATTAAGGATATATAAAAGCATTGATATGCAATTGCAGACGGGAAGTCAAATAGATTTCGTATGCGCCACAAATGGCTCCGGCCAGGTGCATTGTATACTTCAGAACCAATGTCAAAGCCCGAAATCCCGGCCGCAAGCCGCGACTATTGGTTGCACTTTAGATTAAGTTATGGCATGAGAATTCGAACTTTAAGTAGGTGAACCCAATGCAAGAGTACTACAATCCACATGAGATAGAGTCCAGGTGGCAGGCTCAGTGGCAGGCTTCCCACCTTTTCCGAGTCGACCGCGACGAGGAGCGACCCAAATACTATCTTCTGGAGATGTTTCCCTACCCATCGGGGAAGATTCACATAGGACACGTACGCAACTATAGCATCGGGGACGTGGTGGCACGCTACAAGCGCATGCGGGGGTTTAACGTGCTGCATCCCATGGGTTGGGACGCCTTTGGCATGCCGGCCGAAAATGCGGCCATCCTCAACAACAGCCACCCGGCCACCTGGACCTACGAAAATATCGACTACATGCGTGACCAGCTCAAGCGGTTGGGTTTTTCATATGACTGGGACCGGGAGATCACTACCTGTAGCCCCGAGTATTACCGCTGGGAGCAGTGGCTGTTTTTGAAGATGTATGCTCAGGGCATAGCCTACCGCAAGGAGGCCTTTGTCAATTGGTGCCAGCCGTGTCAGACGGTGCTGGCCAATGAGCAGGTCGAGGACGGCGCGTGCTGGCGCTGTCGCCAAGCCGTGGGGCAAAAGAAGCTGAAGCAGTGGTTCTTGCGCATCACCGATTATGCCCAGGACCTGCTTGACCATTGCGACCGGCTGCCTGGGTGGCCGGAAAAGGTCACCACCATGCAGAAGAACTGGATCGGTCGCAGCCAGGGCGCAGAGATCAACTTTGCGGTAGAGGAGAGCGACATCGTGATCTCGGTCTTCACGACCCGGCACGATACCTTGTTCGGTGCCACCTTCATGTGCCTGGCACCCGAGCATCCCCTGGTGCCCCTACTGGCTAAAGGGAGCGGCCAGGAGGGGGCCGTGGCGGATTTCATCCAGCGTATCAGCCTCCAGGAGCGCAGCGGCAAGGCCATCGAGGAGTATGAAAAGGAGGGCGTTTTTACCGGCGCTTATTGTATCAATCCCTTGACCGGAGAACGCATGCCCGTCTATACGGCCAATTTTGCCTTGATGGAGTACGGCACCGGAGCGGTGATGTCGGTGCCGGCCCACGATCAGCGCGACTTTGAGTTCGCCAAGAAGTACGGCCTCAAGATCGTGAAGGTCATCGACAACCCGGACGAGCCCCTCAACACCGCGATCATGACTATGGCCTATGCCGATGATGGAGTTATGGTCAACTCGGCCCCTTTCGACGGGCTGCCCAACCGCGAAGCCATGGAGAAGATCGCCGACCTGCTCGAAGAACGCAAGATCGGCAAGCGCGCCGTTAATTTCCGGTTGCGGGACTGGGGCATCTCCCGCCAGCGGTACTGGGGTGCCCCCATCCCCATGGTACACTGTCCGCAGTGCGGGATCGTCCCGGTTCCAGAAGAGGAGCTGCCCATCCTGCTACCCGAAGATGTCGCTCTTCCCGAAAACAGGCAATCGCCCTTGCCCGGACTGGAAAGCTTCACGCACACCAGTTGTCCTAAATGCGGCCATGCCGATGCGCGTAGAGAGACCGATACCATGGACACCTTCGTGGAGTCGTCCTGGTATTTCGAGCGCTATTGCAGTCCCCAATGCCATTACGCCATGTTCGACTCCCGGGACGTGGACTATTTCATGCCCGTGGATCAATATATCGGCGGCGTGGAGCACGCCATCTTGCATCTGCTCTATTCACGCTTTTTCACCCGAGTCCTGCACGACATGGGACTGGTGAAATTCAAAGAGCCCTTTACCCGTCTTCTGACCCAGGGGATGGTGTGCAAGGAGACCGTGACCTGCCCGCAACACAAATTCCTATTGCCGGAACAGGTAAAGGTCGATGGAGGGCAGCTAAAATGCACCCTCTGCGGCCGAACGGTCATTCAGGGCCGCGTGGAAAAGATGTCCAAATCCAAACGCAATGTTATCGATCCCAATGACCTGCTGAAGCGCTACGGAGCCGACACCACCCGTCTTTTCTGCCTGTTTGCCGCACCCCCGGAGAGGGATCTGGATTGGAACGAGCAGGGCGTGGAGGGCAGTGCGCGTTTCTTGAAGCGTGTCTGGCGGCTGATTTATACCTGGCATGCGCAATTGGCCGATGTCGAGCCCTATGCCGGGCCGATTGATGGGCTCGAAGGCGATGTGCGCGACCTGTATAAAAAAACCCACGCCGTGATCCGCAAGGTGACGGGCGATATCGAGGATCGTTTCCACTTCAATACCGCCATCAGCGCCGTGATGGAGCTGGTGAATCAGATGCAAGCAATCTCAACCGAGGAGGCCTCGCCCCAGGCCGAGGGTGTTATGCGACATGCCGTGGAAACAGTGCTGCTAATGCTTACACCCTTTGTGCCGCACTTCACAGAGGAGATCTGGCACGGCCTGGGACACGCCGACAGCATCATGACAGCCCCCTGGCCCGGCTATCGCGAAGATGCCCTGGTACAGGAAGAGGTCACGGTGGTGGTCCAGGTCAACGGCAAGTTGCGAAGTCGCCTGCGGGTAGCGCCGGACATGGATCAAGCCGCCTTGAAAGAGATGGCCCTCGGGGAGCAGAAGGCCCAAAAATTTATCGCCGGAAAGAGAGTGCGCAAGGTAATCGTGGTCCCCAATAAATTGGTGAACATCGTTGTCTGATCGACTCATCAGCTGGTGCGCCGCCTGGCTGGCGGCGACCATCAGCACTATCCTGGTAACGGGGTGCGGGTACAGCATGGCCGGGCGGGGCACCTTGCCCGGCGGTATTCAAACCATAGCCCTGCAACTATTGGAGAACAGGAGTTCGGAGACCGGAGCCGAGACCCTGGTCACCAATGCCCTGATCAATGAGTTCAATCGTCGCCGGCGTGGTTCGGTGGCCAGCGCGGGCCAGGCTGACGCCATTCTGCGCGGCACCATAGACTCCATTACAAGGGATACCATAGCCCGCCAGGGCAGCAATGCGGCTGCGGAGAGGCGTGTTCGCGCCACCGTTGCGCTCCAATTGACCGACAAAAACGGCAAGATCCTCTGGGAAAGATCCGGCATGCAGGCCCAGCAAGCCTATTTGGTGGATCAAGAGAGTGAGCAGGCAACGGAGTACAACCGCCGCCAGGCCATCAGCGAATTATCGCAACGAATAGCTGAAATCGTCTATGGTAGCATGACGGACAATTTCTAGAGCCTGAAAACGGAACACCTCAAGAGCGGTCTGAAAAATCCGAAATCACAATTTGGATTAGCGCCACGATAAGGTGGACGCTCGATACAGGGCAGGGAACTATTGCGCTTGAACCGTTTGGGCCAGTTTGGCCAGGCGGGCGACTTTACGGGCGGCTGTGCGTTTGTGCAACACGCCTTTCTTGGCGGCCCTGTCGATAGTGGCCTGAGCAATCTTGAAATTTTCGGCGGCAGTTTGGGGATTATTTTCGGCGGCGGCCAGGCGAACATCTTTGACCACGGATTTGACACGCGTCCTGACCGACCGGTTACGCATGCGGCGAACCTCGTTCTGCCCGGCGCGTTTGAGTGCTGATTTATGGTTGGCCAATGGTCAACTCCTTTGCAAGAAATAGCGATGAAAAGTAAAGACCAAACTTCTACAAGTACCTTAGCAAACTGTCAATCAAATTATATTGGGGACGTCCTTAAAATTTAAAGATTTACAAAGAGGGGCCAGCTAGTATAGGTTGCGTGTATGCCCAGAAAGGCCCGCATAGACAGCCCCGGAGCGTTGCACCACATCATGGCCCGGGGCATTGATCGCCAGGAGATTTTCCGGGGCGATGTGGATCGGAACGATTTTTTGAAGCGCTTGGGCACTGTTATAACCGAGAGTCAGACCCGCTGTTTTGCCTGGGCTTTGCTGCCCAACCATTTCCATCTGCTACTGCAAACCGGTGCCGTACCGCTGGCTTCGGTGATGCGCAGGTTGATGACCGGTTATGCGGTCTGCTTTAACCGGCGCCACCATCGCCATGGACATCTGTTTCAAAACCGGTATAAATCTTTTCTTTGTGACCAGGAGAGCTATATGCGGGAGCTGGTGCGTTACATCCATCTCAATCCTTTGAGGGCCGGGGTGGTCGATGATCTGAAGGCCTTGGCCCGTTACGCCTATTGCGGTCATAGTGCCATCATGGGACGGCATCGACGACCATGGCAAAATAGCGGCTACGTACTCAACCTTTTCGGCAGTCAGGTGGCAGCGGCCCGCGCACGATACGTGCAATTTGTGGCAAAGGGTGTGTCACAGGGCAGACGACACGATTTAACCGGCGGGGGACTGATTCGGAGCGCCGGCGGATGGTCCCGTGTGCGTGCCCTGCGCCGTGCGGGAGCGACAATCCGAAGCGATGAGCGTATTTTGGGTGATAGCGAGTTCGTAAATTCGGTATTGGCAGAGGCACAGGAAGCCCTGGATAGAAAATATGCACTGGCCGCAAAGGGGGTCGATTTCGATACGCTGTTAAAGGGCGTTGCCCGATATATGTCTCTGATACCGATTCAGGTTCGGACGCCGAGCAAGATCCGGCAGCGGGTTAAGGCTCGCAGCCTGCTCTGCTTCTGGGCGGTTCGCGAGCTTGGTCTGTCCATGACGGATCTATCCTTGCGATTGAATCTAACCGTGGCGGCGGTGAGCATTGCCGTGCGGCGGGGCGAGAAATTGGCCCGTGAAAGCGGTTTGAGTCTGGATCAAATCGTGAAAGCTTAAAAGCAGGATATTTTTTTGACGACATCAACCGACAATCCGCGTGTGACCCAAAGAGCCGGCGTGGTGGGTTCGGCGACCTTCCTGAGTCGCATATTGGGTTATCTTCGCGACATGGTAATTGCCTCTTTTTTCGGAGCCGGCCTGGCGTCGGACGTCTTCATTGCCGCTTTTCGGATTCCTAACTTCTTGAGGCGCTTGTTCGGCGAGGGTTCATTGAGCATCGCTTTTATACCCGTTTTTACCGACACCTTGAAGCTTCAGGGGCGCGCCGAAGCCGAGCGTTTGGCGATCAGTTCGATTCGCTTGCTGAGCGTGGTACTTTTGGGGATCTGCCTCCTGGGCGTGGCGCTCGCGCCTTGGCTGGTCCATATGCTGGCCTACGGGTTTGTAGATCAACCAGAAAAGTTCACCCTGTGTGTCAAACTTACACGCATCATGTTTCCTTACCTGCTCTTCATCGGCCTGGTGGCATTGTGTATGGGGATTCTGAATGTGCTGGGGCATTTTGCGGCCCCGGCCCTGGCTCCGGCTCTGTTGAATATCGCCATGATCGGCATGCTGTTGCTCTTTGCCTGGATTTCACCATCACAGGCTACACGCGTCGCCGGCCTCTCCCTGGGGGTGCTGTTGGGGGGCATGCTGCAATTGGGCTTGCAGGTGCCGCTATTGATTAAAAAAGGGATCGCCTTCTGGCGTTCGTCGCCATGGTGGCATCCGGCCATGAAGAAAATATTGCTCCTCATGTGGCCGGTACTGTTCGGTACGGCGGTGTACCAGATCAACTCTCTCATCATCTGCCTGCTGGCATCGATGCTGCCTCAGGGAAGTATCTCCTATCTCTACTATGCCGATCGGCTGGTTCAGTTTCCCCTGGGCATTTTCGCAATCTCGCTGGCCACGGCGCTCCTGCCGACCCTCGCATTGCAGGCCGCCAATCAACAGTGGGAACAGTTGCAAGCCACCTTCGCGTATGCATTGAGACTGGTTTTTTTCGTCACCCTGCCGGCCATGGCGGGGCTGATCGTTTTGCGGGAGCCTGTAGTCAGGTTACTATTTGCAAGAGGAGCCTTTGATGAACAGGCCGTGCGATTGACGGCCAGTGCGCTGATATACTATGGTGTCGGTCTGTGGGCCTTCGCGGCTGTGCGCATTGTGCTCTCTACCTTTTATGCCTTGAAGGATGCCAAAACACCCGTGGTGCTTGGAGCCGTGGCCATCATCTTCAATACGGTGATGGGCGTCTTGCTGATGGGTCCCATGCAGCACAATGGATTGGCCCTGGCACTATCCTTGGCCTCAGCCCTCAATCTGGCAATGCTTACGCTGGCGCTGCGCAGGCGCATGGGGGCCCTCGGCTGGCGCCCCATTGCCAGCGCTATCGGTCGTTCCGGTCTCTGTGCGCTGCTCATGGGATGGGCGGTATGGGCCTTGGCCCGCTGGATCTTCGACGCTCTCGGGACGACAAGGGCGGGCACCCTGGCCGGGGTGGGGGTCTGTATCGTTGCCGGGGTTGTAATTTACGGAGCCCTGGCGTATGCCGTCAAGATGCCGGAGTTGAGGGCGGTCATGCGGATGATCACCGGAAAGATGCGACCAACGTGAATCAACGCCAGAAAATCGTATTGGCAATCGTTTTCCTTGCCCTGTTCAGTCTGCTTCTCGTGGTTCTCCTCGGAGAGAACGGCTGGTTCGAACTGCGACGGCTTGAGCAAGCCCAGCGAAACCTGGTAAATACCAATCACCTTCTGACCCAGGAAAATCAGAAAATGTCTCGCAGCATCTACCGTTTACGGCACGATCCCAGTTATATAGAGTACATCGCCCGCAGGGAATTACGCATGGTCCATTCCGATGACCTGATATTTAAATTCAGGCAGCCTGTGGGTAAACCATAAGCGCTAATCAACTGAAGGAGTAGATAATGCGAGGGCATAAAAACCGCATCTTTGCTATTGGAGCCGCCGCGATTTTGCTGGCCGCCATTTTTATGCTCGGTGGCTGTTCGGTCATGCAATCCAGGCAAGAGGCCCCCTCCCCAAGCCAGCCGGCCGAGGACAAACCCAAAACCATCTACTACGATTTCAGCGATATTCTCCTGCCCAGCGAACTGAAGGTCAACAAGACGGACACCTTTGTTTTTCATATCCCCGGGCTGACCGCCGGCGTCCTATCCCTCAAAGGGCGCCTGGAGGCCAACTCCCTGATCGCTTTTTTTGAAAACAAGATGCCGCTTGACGGCTGGCAGGCGGTCGGCTCTTTCAAGGGTACCCGCTCCATGCTGCTGTTTAGAAAGCCGGCGCGCTGGTGCGCCATCAATGTCACCAAAACACAATTCAACACCCAGGTGGAGATCTGGGTAGCGCCAACGGTGGTGGATGACGAACTCGGCCTGAACCGTTAAACTGGTTTGAACCCGGCCGCGGGCCGCGATACGGGAGCCATGAAGCAGAGCATATTAGATAAGAAGAACCTGGTGTTAGGCGTCTGTGGCGCTATCGCCGCTTACAAGAGCGTCGCATTGTTGCGGCTCTTGGTTAAGGCGGGCGCTTTGGTGCGGGTGGTGATGACGGAAAATGCAGGCCGTTTCGTGGGAGCGTTGACCTTTGAAGCCCTCAGTCGAAACAAGGTCTGCTCCGATCTGTTCGATTTTCACGATACGGCGGCCGTCCAGCACATCCAGTGGGCGCGGGATGCCGATGCCGTCATCGTGGCGCCGGCTACGGCTAACACCATCGCCAAACTGGCCCACGGCATAGCCGACGATGGGTTATCCACATTCATGCTGGCCGTGACATCTCCGGCCATGATCTGCCCATCGATGAATGCCAATATGTATGCCAGCGAAGCGGTGCAGGACAATCTGGAAATTTTGCGGCGTCGCGGGTATGCGATTGTCGAGCCCGAGGCAGGCGAACTGGCCTGTGGCACCATTGGGCCGGGCCGCTTGCCAGAGCCTGAATATATCCTGGATCGGCTCCATGCCTTGCTGATGCCTAAGGATTTGAGCGGGTACCATTTCCTGATTACCGCCGGACCAACCCATGAACCCATAGATCCGGTTCGCTATATCAGCAATAGATCATCCGGCAAAATGGGGTATGCCATTGCCCGGGCCGCTGAAATGCGTGGCGCCGATGTTACCCTGGTTGCGGGCCCAACCATCCTGGCCCCACCCAACAATGTGCGCCTGGTGCCGGTGACCACTGCCGCGCAGATGGCTGTGGCAGTGTCAGGCCTCTTTGAAAAGGCCGATATCCTGATCAAGAGTGCTGCCGTGGCCGACTACACACCGGAGCGTACCAACCCGCATAAAATTAAGAAGAGGCAAAAATCGCGGGCGCTTCCATTAAAGCCCACCGAAGACATTTTGAAGCAGGCGGCGCAACAAAAACACGGCCAGGTGATGGTGGGGTTTGCCGCTGAGACCCAACATTTGGACCGCTATGCCGCCGAGAAACTGGCATCCAAACGACTCGACCTGATCGTGGGCAACCTGGTCGGCCCCGCAGATTCGGGCTTCGAGGTCGATACCAATCGGGTCAACCTCTATTTCAAAGAGGGCCCCCGGGAGTCGTTGGGTCTAATGCCCAAGAGGGAGGTGGCCCACCTGATTCTCGACAGGGTAGTTGATCTGTTAAAAGGCAAATCCAGATAGTTTGAAGAGAGGCCATGGTCCAGGCACCGGTTACCTATAACGATACCCTTGATGCGCTGCGGGCCACCCTGCGTCAGATGGCGCAATGGGGCTGCCGCGGATTCCACTGCCCCCCGGAGAGCCTGAAGGCCCTCGGAAAATGGGGCCAGGATGGTGGCAGAACTTTGACGGCACAGGAGAGGCTGGAGAGGATTGGCGTCCAGGTGGGGGTCTGCCGGAGTTGTGGTCTGGCCCACGACCGGAGCCAAATCGTCTTTGGCGAAGGCCATCCCCAGGCCGATCTCCTATTCGTGGGCGCGGGGTCTGAGGCAGATAGCAGCGGCCGCCCCTTCGTAGGTGCCGCAGGTCAATTGCTAGACAATATTATCCAGGCCATGAATCTGACTCGTGATCAAGTCTATATTTGTGAAATCGTGAAATGTAGACCGTCGGGGAACCGCCGGCCTGAATTGGATCAAATCAATGCCTGCCGACAATTTTTAGAGCGCCAGCTTGCCGTCATCGAGCCGCTGGTGATCTGCACTCTGGGAGGCCCTGCCTCTCGAACACTGCTCAACACCACCCGTTCGATCTCAAGGCTTCGCGGTCGGTTCCATGAGTATGGTAAAATCAGAATCATGCCCACTTTTGATCCCGCCGATCTGTTGCGTAATCCCGATCAGAAACGGGCGGTGTGGGATGACATGCAAAAGATTATGGCCTTATTGCGTATCCCGCGACGCAATAAGATAAAATGATTGTAACTACTCAGAGCACTTCATCTTCGGCCCTTCAGGCCTTTCCATATAGCGATGCTATTATGAAAAGACCTGAATGACCGAACCTAAAGCACTCTGAGCAGTTACAATTCGAGATACAATCGTTATAGTTCGTGCTTTTTTGTGCTTTTTGCCATTACGCTGAGTAGTTACAAATGATTTTTACTCGTATCGATAACCGCAGGCCAAATTTCCGGCCAGCCGCGCCGGCGAGGCCCCAACCTTTTCCTGGGAGTTACCCGATGAGAAGATCCACCATCGTGCTTGTCGTCCTTATTTGCATCTGCGTCGCCTTCGCCGCCGCGCCGGCGGATGCCAAGGAGATACTGGTTGCCAATGTGGCTGATCCCATCAGCCCCGCCATGGCCGAGTTCATCGATGATGCCCTGGCTCAGGCTACACCCGAGACTACGGAGTGCGTCATCATCACATTAGACACACCCGGCGGCCTGGTGGAGTCGATGCGCAAGATCGTGCAATCGATCTATAACAGCCCCGTGCCGGTGGTGGTCTACGTCTCACCCAGCGGTGCCCGGGCCGCATCCGCCGGGGTGATGATCACCTTGGCAGCCGATGTGGCGGCCATGGCGCCGGGCACCAATATCGGCGCCGCCCATCCCGTGGGGACTGGCGGCAAGGAGATCAATGAGACCATGGCCACTAAGGCCGTCAACGATTTGGTGGCTTTTACCAAAGGTATCGCTGAACGTCGTGGCCGCAATACCCGCTGGGCCGAGGAGGCGGTGCGTAAAAGCGTCTCCATCACCGACGATGAAGCTCTATCCAAGAAGGTGATCGACCTGATCGCCAAAGACCTGGATGATCTGATCGGTCAGCTGGACGGTCGCCAAGTGGCGGAAAAGGGTACCCTGGCTCTCAAGGGCCTTCCCGTCAGGAATATCCAGGAGACACTGAGAACCAAGATCCTCAAAACCATCAGCGATCCCAACATCGCCTATATTCTGATGATGATCGGGATGGCCGGGCTCTATTTTGAGCTCTCCAATCCGGGCGCCATTTTTCCGGGTGTTCTTGGCGGTATCGCCTTGATTCTGGCCTTTTTCTCTCTTCAGACCCTTCCGGTGAACAGCGCCGGTATCTTGCTGATCTTGTTGGCCGTCATCTTTTTTATCCTGGAGCTGAAAATAACCAGCTATGGCATGCTCAGCGTGGCGGGTGTACTCAGCCTGGTGCTGGGCTCTCTGATGCTCTTCAAGGGTGCCGGCCCCCATTTCCAGGTGGCCTGGCGGGTTATGCTGCCCACGGTTTTCCTGATCTCGGCGTTTTTCGTCGTCCTGGCCTATCTGGTGTTCCGCGCCCATAGCCACAAAGCCTATACCGGGACGGAAGGACTGGTGAATGAGGTGGGGCTGGTCAAGCAGGTCGATGGGGCCATCGGCAAGGTCCTGGTACACGGCGAATTATGGCAGGCATCGTTCGCGGCCCCGGTTTCCGAAGGGGAGAGGGTACGGGTCAAGGAGGTGCGGGACCTGGTGATCACTGTAGCACCCCTGGCAAGAGAGATCGACGGCACCGCATAGCGCGGTCGGGGTTACCAAAAAAGTTTGTAACTACTCAGAGTGCTTCATCTTCGGCCCTTCAGGCCTTTCCATATAGCGAT
>CAZGPF010000008.1:1739-12888 GCA_964527275.1 uncultured Desulfosarcinaceae bacterium | reverse complement strand
GTATTATCAATATCTTATGGTTGCCAAGGGACAAATTTGTCTCAGGAACTTCAGTTTAGGCATGTGAAAGGTATAAAAGGCTGCAAGGCCGAAGCGCCGTTCGGCAGGAAATATTTCTATAAATGGTGGGTGAAAGCTTGTGCGGAACTTGGCATTGAAGGCGTGGATCTATACGGCGGTACCCGGCACAGCTCCGCTATCGCTCTTGGGAAATTCCGAACACCTGAAGAGATCAAACGCGCAACCATGCACTCAACGAACAAAGCTTTCGAAAGATACTTCCGGATTGAACCTCAAGACCTTCGGAATATCTATCGCGATACCGTGAGGAAGGATGAAAAAGGAAAGGTCATTAAGATCGGAAAGTGACCCACCTATTGGAGTCACCGCTAATAGATTAAGTTATTGAAATTATTGATAAAAAAATGGTGGAGGCGGCGGGAGTCGAACCCGCGTCCGAAAACATTCCATGCTGACGTCTACATGCTTGTCCTGACGATTAAATTTCGCTATTCCGAGGCTCCATCAGGCATGAGGCTGGGAATGCTAGCCTGCAAAAATTTCGCCCTTACTGTAGCAGGCATTCAGCATGGACTATCCCGCTAGTCGACGCCCTGTCCAAATCCGCGGGAAGGAGATGGGAGGACGGTAGCTGCTTTAAGCTGCTACGGCTAGTGCATAATCATCTGCGATTATGTTTAGGCCCTATCAAGGGTACGAGTCGATAGGCACTCGGCATGCAGCCAGTATTTCTTTGTCCCCGTCGAAGCCATTTCGCCCCCATGTGAGTGGGCTCAAGGTCTTGAAAATAGATAATTGCAGCGGCTTTGTTTCGCTTTTTGGTCTGTCTGCCGTGTTGCCCGTGCTGGTGTTTATCTTGATCTGCATCAGCATGGGGGCGTTGCGACGTACCAAAATTCCGTACAACTATTATATTCTGAGACCCTTACGCTAAGGAAGGGTACCGGCGGATTTGCTAAAGAGCGATCAGTCGGAACGGAAAATAGTTAAAATATGGTTCAATGTCAATGGGCCGCTGGTTTGCGCGGCAACTATTTTGCCTGGGCGCTATCTGTATTCCTTGCGTGCTCTTGCAAGGTCGCGCTGCTCATCCCGGCGTCGGATGGTTGCGCGCTTGTCGTACTTGCGTTTGCCTTTGGCCAGGCCGAGCATCATCTTGACTCTGCCTTGCCGGAAATAGAGCCGCAGGGGAATCAGGGAGTAGCCGCGTTCGTTGAGCTTGCCGTATAGCCGTTTGATCTCTTGTTTGTGCATCAGCAGCTTGCGGACTCGCAAGGGGTCATGGTTGTCGTGGTAGGCAAATGGGTAGGGGCTGATGTGCATTTGACGCACGAAGATTTCGCCCTTCTTGATCCTGGCATAGGAGTCTTTGAGATTGGCCCGGCCCTGTCGCAGTGATTTTACTTCCGTACCCGTGAGCACTAGTCCGGCTTCCATTTTGTCTTCGATGAAGTAGTCGAAGCGCGCCTTGCGATTTTCGGCGATGATTTTTATATGCTCCCGGGCCACGGCCTAATCCTCCCACCATTGGAGGTTGTTGTGCAACAAGTCGCCGTAGGTGCTTTGGACCAGCTCTTCGACCTGTCGGGCGGTGCTCAGATGCATTACTTTTGCCAAAAACTCCTCAGTATCCGCCGCTTTGATGCTGCGTATGCCGTTTTTCACAAGGGGGATGGCCTGGGGATTGACGCTGAGTTCATCCAGCCCCAGGCCCAGCAGGATGGGCAGGTTGATGGGCTCGCCTGCCATCTCGCCGCACATGAATACGGGCACGCCGTTTCCGCGGGCGGCATCGGCTATGTGCTTCAATAGCCGGATGATGGCCGGATGCAGCGGGTTGTACAAATGGGCCAGGTGGCGGTTGTCGCGGTCGATGGCCATGGTGAACTGAATCAGATCGTTGGTGCCGATGCTGAAAAAATCGACCTCTCTTGCAAAGGCGTCGGCCAGGATGGCGGCCGAGGGCACTTCGATCATAACGCCCAGTTTCACATCCTTGCCATGGGGACGGCCCTCTTTTCGCAGGGCTGCCGTCACATCTTTGAGGATCTCCTTGGTGGCCAAGATTTCTTCCATCTGCGAGATCATGGGAATCAGGATGCGTACCTCTCCGTAGTGGGCGGCCCGCAGGATGGCCCGCAACTGGGTCTTGAAGAGCTGCGGTTTGTGCAGGCAGTAACGAATGGAGCGCAGGCCAAGTGCCGGGTTGACTTCTGCGTCGCCGGGTATGTAGGCCACGGACTTGTCGCCATTGATGTCCAGGGTACGTATGGTCACCGGCTGATTGGGCATTACCTCGATCACCTCTTTGTAGTTGTCGAACAGCTCATCTTCGCTGGGGAAGGTGGTGCGCGCTATGTATTGAAATTCGGTGCGATAAAGGCCGATGCCGTCTCCGCCCTTGTTCAGCACGGCCACCACCTCTTTGGGCATCTCTATATTGCCCCTGACCGGCAGGCGCACTCCGTCTTCGGTCTCGGCCGGCAGGTGGCTGCTGCGTACAAGCACGGCACTCTGCTCTTCATAAGCATGCTTACGCTGCCCGGCCCCGACGAGGGTTTCTTCACTGGGGTTTAACACCACCACACCGGCGGTGCCGTCTACGATGATGATATCGTCGTTATGAATGGTGCGGGTGGCCTTTTCCAGGCCCAGGACCGCCGGGATTCCCAGGCTGCGGGCGATGATGCTGGTATGCGAGGCGCGTCCGCCGCCGTCGGTGACAAACCCCATGACCCGGTCGAGCTGGATCTGGCTGGTTTCGGCGGGCGACAGGTCGCGGGCCACCAGTATGACGGGCTTGACGATCCGGCCTATGCCGATCTCCTGACACCCACCAGGTTTTTCATGATGCGCTCGGAGACGTGGGCGATATCCTCGGCCCGGTCGCGCAGGTAGGCGTCGTTGATGCTCTCGAACATGGGGCGCAATATGGAGATCACCTTTGTAAGGGCCCATTCGGCGTTGATGCCCTCTTTTCCGATGGTCTCGATGGTCTTTCCGTAGAGCATCTTGTCCTTGAGCAGCACGGCATGGGTTTCCAGGATCCGGGCATGCTCGCGCAACTCCCGAGGGGTATTTTCGATTATCTCGCGCAGCTCGTCGGTAGTCTTTTTGACTGCGGTTTTAAAACGTTTCTTCTCGGCGCCGAGCTTTTTTTTTGCAATGGCGAACTTGGGCACCACGTCTACACCGCTTTTGTCCACCAGGTAGGCTTTGCCGATACAAATACCGGGAGAGCCACCAATGCCGTACAGCATGCTCTCTATGTTCTGGTTCTCCTGCATGGAGCTACTCTCCAAAACCGTCGGCAAAAAGCGCCTCTATTTGATCCAGCACTTGCAGGTCGGCATGTTCATCAACTGCCACCCGCACACGACTTCCCTTGCCCCCGCCGAGGGTGAGGATATCGATCACCTGGCTGGCGTCAACCCGCTCCGATCCGGCTTGCAGCCACACCATTCCCGTGGCTCGCCGGGCCGCCTTGGCCACTTTGGCGGCGGCGCGGGCGTGCAGACCCAACTCATTGATAATGGTTACATCCCGCCAGAGCGGTACTGAAGCTGAAGTCATCAGAGGTTGTGCCTGATCAGATCATGAACGGGTACAAATTGTTTAAACAACAATTACTAGCACCGACCATGGGAGTTGTCAATCCAGCTTGAAAACACCAATGCCTGCGCCAACGCGGTCATCAAACTGGCAGGGGCCAAAGCGTCGCGAAGTCCTGGGTTATCACCCCCGCTAAGATGGCCGCCCTCCTGGAGAGTCTGGCACACGGCCATTTGCATTGCGCCGCAATGGCGGCAGGGGCGCTCACCGCTGCCCTGACCGATGCCCGTGATAAACTGCGCGCGCCCTGGCCAAAGACGTATCATTCTTGACATGCACCACCAACTTGACTATAGATTTTTCTTTGGTTCAGCGGGAATTGATACCTAAGATTCGGTCTTACGAGGGCAAAGAGGAAGATACGCGACATCCATGGAGCTGCTCACGCAACTTGCCAGGAAAAAAGGCACCATCGTCAAGATGTGGTTCGACAAGGTGATAGACTCCTACCCCCTTGACACCGCCCAATTTCTCAAGAGCCAGAAAGATCCCTTTGACAATCCCGTCGGCCAGACCACCTTCCAGGGCCTCGACACTATTTTCGACATGCTCTCCGGCGACATCGACCGCCAGAAGGCAAAGGCCTGCATCGATCCCATCATACGTATTCGCGCTATCCAGGACTTCACGCCGGCGCGGGCGGTTGGTTTTGTATTTGAATTAAAAGGCATTCTGCGCGCCATGCTGCTCAAGGGCGATGATCCACGGACGCTGCGCGAATTCCAGACCCTTGAGCTTCGCATAGACGAGCTGAGCCTGGCGGCCTTCGATGTCTACATGCAGTGCCGCGAAAAACTTTACGATCTGCAGGCCAACGAGATGAAGGCGCGGACCTACAGCGCCTTTTCCCGAGCTGGTTTAATTAAGGAGTCGGATGAAGTTTCATCCTGATGCGTAGTTATTACCTTTTTTATATTGCACGCTCCCGGGCATGGCTCAGGAGCCCAAAGTGAGGTGTGGTTAGATGAATAAACACTACTTGTCATCGCTGCTGACGGTATTCCTGCTGGCCCTGATCGCCTACCTGGGGTCGAGCATTGGACTGCAGTGGCTCTTCGGGATCGTCCTGCCCTACCTTGCCGTTGTCATCTTCGTTGTGTTTTTTGTGCGCCGCGTCATGGGCTGGGCCAGATCAGCCGTACCGTTTCGTATCACCACAACCTGCGGCCAGCAGAGGTCGTTGCCGTGGATCGAGAAGGCCACCATCGACAATCCCTCAACCGGATTGAGCGTCTTTATCCGTATGGCGCTGGAGATCCTGACCTTCCGTTCCCTGTTTCGCAACACCCGCATGAAGCTCAAATCCGCTGGTCCCCACATCAGCTACAACCTGGAAATTTTCCTCTGGGTGGGCGCCCTGGCCTTTCACTACGCATTTCTGATCACCGTGACGCGCCACTTGCGCTTCTTCCTGGAGCCGGTACCCTGGTACCTGCAGCTGATCGAAAAAATAGACGGCTTCTTTCGCATCGAAGTGCTCTATGATGTGATCCAGACCGGCCTGCCAGGGGTCTACATCTCCGGGCTGGTGCTGCTGGCGGCAGTCACCTACCTCTTTTTGCGCCGGCTGTTCGTCACTAACGTGCGCTACATCTCCCTGGCCTCGGACTTTTTTCCCCTCTTTCTGATCATGGGTATCGCCTTTACCGGCATCTTGATGCGCTACTTCACCAAGGTGGACATCACGGCCATCAAGGAGTTGACCATGGGTCTGGTGACCTTCAACTGGACCATCCCGGAAGGAATCAGCCCGATCTTCTACATCCATATGTTCTTTGTTACCATTTTGCTGATCTACTTTCCGTTCAGCAAGTTGATGCATATGGGCGGGATCTTCCTGAGCCCCACCCGCAATATGACCGGCAACACCCGCGCAGAGCGCCACGTAAACCCGTGGAACTACCCGGTGAAGGTCCACACCTATGAAGCCTACGAGGATGATTTCCGCGAAAAAATGGTAGATGCCGGCTTGCCGGTAGACAAGATGCCAGAACCCCAACCCGAGGAACCTGTTCAGGGGGGTTGAAGTGAATAAGAGGTGATAAGCTACAGCACTGTAAGTGTTTGCTTAGGTGCCGGATATGCAAGGCGTCCGGGCCTGCAGATGTACTTTGGTACCTCAAAGGCCCGGCAACGCAGCAGATTCGGTACCCTGTGAACGCTTACCGGCCGAGCCAGAGGAAAAGGAGTAGTAAGGATATGGCAGACGAAACACCTGAACCCCAAGAGTTGGTTGACCAAATCAATTACCGTCCGCCGGCACAGAGCTGGATGGAGACGCCGGTCAACATCCGCAAGGGTATGTATTGCTACGCCTCCAATCCCAAGAGCGTGGCGACCCTGGGATTACCCAACGCCCGCGCTTGGAATCCGCTGGATGACGACTGGAAGCTGCCGCAAAACTGGCAAGAGATAATATATGCAGGTTTCAAGGAGCGGCTGGAAAAATTCCGCTCGCTGAAAATCTTCATGGACATCTGCGTGCGCTGCGGTGCCTGTGCCGATAAGTGCCACTTTTTTATCGGCACCGGCGACCCCAAGAACATGCCCGTGCTGCGCGCCGAACTGCTGCGCAGCGTCTACCGCAACGATTTTACCGGGTTCGGCAAAATCATGGGCAAACTGGTAGGCGCCCGCCCCATGACCCTGGATGTGCTCAAGGAGTGGTGGTACTACCTGTTCCAATGCTCGGAGTGCCGGCGCTGCTCGGTCTTCTGCCCCTACGGCATCGACACGGCCGAGATCACCATCATGGGCCGCGAGCTGCTGAACCTGCTGGGGCTGAACATCGACTGGATAGCCACCCCGGTCGCCAACTGCTACAGGACCGGCAACCACCTGGGCATCCAGCCGCATGCCTTCAAGGACATGATGGATTTTTTTGTGGAGGACCTCGAAGAGATCACCGGCATTACGGTCCAGCCCCAGTTCATGAAAAAAGGCGCGGACATTCTCTTCATCACCCCCTCGGGCGATGTGTTCGCCGACCCGGGTACGTACACCTGCATGGGGTACATGCTGCTGTTCCACTACCTAAAAGAGAGGTACGGACTGGATGTCACCTGGAGCAGCTACGCCTCGGAAGGCGGCAACTTCGGCTTCTTCACCTCCCACGAGACCATGAAACGGCTCAACTCCAAGATGTACCTGGAGGCCAGGCGCCTGGGAGTCAAGTGGATCCTGGGCGGCGAGTGCGGCCACATGTGGCGCGTGATCAGCCAATACATGGACACCATGAACGGTCCGGCGGATTTTCTGGAAACGCCGGTCAACCCCATAACCGGCACCAGGTTCGAAAACGCCAAGTCCACGAAGATGGTTCACATCTCCGAGTTTACCGCCGATTTAATCAAACACGGTAAGCTGGAGCTGGACCCCGGCCGCAACGAAAACAAGGTCATCACCTTCCACGACTCGTGCAACACGGCGCGGGGAATGGGCATGTTCGACGAACCACGCTACGTGATCCAGAACGTGGCCCACAACTTCTACGATATGCCGGCCAACACTATCCGCGAGCAGACCTTCTGCTGCGGCAGCGGATCGGGACTCAATGCCGGGGAAAACATGGAGCTGCGTATGGCCGGTGCACTGCCACGGGCCAATGCCGTCAAGCATGTGCACGATAAGCACGGAGTCAACATGCTGGCCACCATCTGCGCCATCGACCGCGCCGCCCTGCCGGCCGCCATGGAGTACTGGGTGCCGGAGGTGGACTGCACCGGCGTCACGGAGCTGGTGGCCAATGCGCTGATCGTGCCGGGTGAGCAAGAACGAACCACGGACCTGCGCGGCGAACCGCTGCCGGGAATGGAGGATGCCGATGAATGATAAAAAATGGATAGTAGCGGGATTGGCCATCTTCGTGGCGCTCTTCACTTTTCCGCTTTGGTACAACCTCCTGATCGAAGTCGGCAAGGCCGCGCCCGCACCCGAAGTAGTCCTCACGGAAAAGGCCCAAGCTGCCGGCAAGTGCATCATGTCAACCGAGTACATGACCACCGAACACATGCAGTTGCTGGACCAGTGGCGTCACCAGGTAGTGCGCAACGCCAAGCGTGAATTTGTCAACGCCGAGGGCCAGGCCTTCAACATGAGCCTCTCCAACACCTGTCTGGACTGCCACGCCAACAAGGCCCAATTTTGTGACCGCTGTCACGACTACGCCTCGGTCCGCCCCTATTGCTGGGATTGCCACATCGATAACCCCAAAGGAGAAGAATAATGGATAGCAGCCGCAGATGCTTCTTGAAAATGGCGGGGATCGCCGCCGTGGGGCTGGGGGCCCGACCGGCGGTTCAGGCAGCGGCGGCCACCGACGCCCACGACCCGAAGACCCAGGTCCGAAAAGATCCTCGGGCGCTCAAGGCCAAACAATGGGCTATGGTCATCGACACCCGTAAGCTCAAAGAGATCGAGCCCCTGGTGGAGGCCTGTCACACGGCCCATAACGTACCCCAATTTTCCAACAGGGATCATGAGATCAAATGGATCTGGGAGACCCGTTACCACAACGCATTTCCCGATACGCCCAACTTCTACCAGTCCCATGAGGTGGAGCAGCGCCCCTTTGCCGTACTGTGCAACCACTGCGAAAACCCGCCCTGCGTGCGGGCCTGCCCCACTCAAGCGACTTTCAAACGCGAGGACGGCATCGTGCTGATGGATTTTCACCGCTGCATCGGCTGCCGCTTTTGCATGGCGGCCTGCCCTTTTGGCGCTCGTAGCTTCAACTTTAAAGACCCTCGCGGCGGGCTGCGGGACAAGGATATCAACAAGGCCTTCCCCACGCGCATGATGGGCGTAGTGGAAAAATGTAACTTCTGCGCGGAGCGTCTGGCCATAGGGAAGATGCCCATCTGCGTGGAAGCCTCCAATGGCGCCATGGTGTTCGGCGACCTGAAAGATCCCCATTCGGAGGTGCGGGAAGTGCTGAGTCACAACTACACCATTCGACGCAGACAGAGTCTGGGAACCGAGCCGTGCGTCTACTACATCGTGTGAGGTGTGTATGCTTGAATATGCCATAAAAGGAAAAAAATATTACTGGATGTGGGTGCTGGCCTTGCTGGGCGCCATCGGCATCGGCTTTCTGATTTATCTGAAACAGATCCAGGTGGGACTGGGCATAACCGGCATGAGCCGGGACGTCTCCTGGGGATTCTACATCGCCAACTTCACCTACCTGGTGGGCGTGGCGGCCGGGGGCGTGATGGTGGTCCTGCCCTACTACCTGCACAACTACAAGGCCTACGGCCGCATCACGGTCATGGGCGAGTTCATGGCCATCGCCTCGCTGATTATGTGCGTGCTCTTCATCCTGGTGGATCTTGGACAGCCCATGCGCGTGTTCAACGTGCCCCTCTACCCGTCCCTCAACTCGGTGCTGTTCTACGACTTTTGCGTGCTCGGCGGCTACCTGTTGCTCAATGCCGTGGTGGGCTGGAACGCCCTGGAAGCCGAGCGCAACGGCACCCACTACCAGAAGTGGCTGAAGCCCTTCATCTATATCTCCATCCCCTGGGCCATCAGCATCCATACCGTCACCGCCTACCTCTATTGCGGTCTGCCCGGCCGCCACTTCTGGCTGACTGCTATTCTGGCGCCGCGCTTTCTAAGCTCGGCCTTTGCCGCCGGTCCCGCCATCTTGATTCTGCTGTGCCTGCTGGTGCGCCGCACCACCAGCTTCGATCCGGGCAGAGAGCAGATCCAGAGCCTGGCCAAGACCGTGGCCTACGCCATCTGCATCAATCTCTTCTTCTTTCTGTGCGAGGTCTTCGTGGCGCTCTACAGCAAAATCCCCGGCCACATGCACGCCATCGAATACCTCTTTTTGGGTATCGACGGACACCATGCCCTGGTGCCCTGGATGTGGTCCTCCATGTTCTTGATGGTGCTGGGCATCATCCTGACCGTCAACCCCTCAACGCGCAAGAACGAGCTGACCCTCGCCGTGGGCTGCGTGGTGATAATCTTCGGCACCTGGATCGACAAGGGCATGGGCATGATCTCGGGCGGATTCGTGCCCAATCCGCTTCACGAAGTCAACGAATATGCACCCTCACTGCCGGAAATCGGCATCACCCTGGGCGTCTACGCCATCGGTGCCCTGGTGCTGACCGTACTCTACAAGATGGTCATCGGGGTCAAGGAAGAGATCCGCGCCTAGCAGGAGGGTCCACCTTGTGTGGAGGTGACAGCAAAGGCGCTGCCACTCACCGGCCGGGCCTACTCATTGTGGGAGCGGCATCCCATAGCGACATCGGCATACACGACACGGGCCGCCAAGGCGAATAGAGATGTGAAATGGACAAACCAAGACGAAAATATATCGATGTGTTGGTAACAGTTGCGGCATTGGTGCTGATAGCCCTGTGTGGTCTCCCTGGATGGAACAACAAGTATGTGAAGCCCTATCTGACGCCGCTGGATGACCAGGCCCAGAGTTACCTCAATACAACTCTGGGCAAAGCCATAGCATCCTACGGGACCAGTCGCGCGATTAACGCCGTGGTCTCGGTAATTCAGAATTCCGAAGTAACCATTAGCGTCGGGGCTGGAGCGTCAGTCGCCCTGGGAGAGGTTTTAGACCCACTGAATGATATCATAGAGCGCTTTTCCGTGGTTATGCTCTACTCCACGGTTTCACTCTCCATCATGCAGGTTTTGCTAAAACTCGGCCACTGGATCGGCATATCGCTTTTGCTGCCGACAGCGCTGGCACTGATTCTCATATCTATTTGGGGGCCCAAAAATTTTGTGTTTCCCAAAAAATGGGGGGTCAGGCTGCTGTTGATCGCCCTGATGGTAAGACTATTCATTCCGGCGACAATGTATGCCAATCAAAAGGTGCATGACCTCTTTCTAGAAGAGACATATTTAGCATCGACTATCGAATTAAGCGAGGAGATGCAGCCAATTGAGATTGATACATCCACCTCCAAGGGGGATATGAGTTGGTGGGACAAACTTAAAGCCTTTGCTGCTAATGGTGCCGGTGCCACGGCAAAAATTGGAACTCAGTTAAGTGAGCTAAAGAAATTATCAAAGGATATTGTCAGGAAAACTATCTCCTTGACAATGGTATTTCTAATGCAGACTGCCGTAATTCCCATTATTGCCCTCTATCTGTTTTACAAGCTTACGGCATCAGTCGCGGGGGCCCCATTCGCCTCCGCCGCGAAAGATCATGTTGATCGCGGAGTTCAGATGGTACAAGAAGCCACCCAAGCCAAGGCCCCAAAAAAGAAAAAGGTTCCCGGGCCCCCCCCCGACAAAAATTCATTAGAGCCCTTCACATTTTCCGATTAGTAATCGCCGTAGGGGCAGGCCCCCGTGCCTGCCCTGTTGACGCACCAATACCCAACCGACATCAATCGGGAAACAATCAACACCAGGGAACCACAAAAGGGCAACCCGGAAAAGGGCGGCCCGGAAAAGGGCAACCCGGATAAGGGCAACCCACAAAAGGGCAACCCGGAAAAGGGCAGCCCGGAAAAGGACGGCCCGGAAAAGG
>CAZGPF010000008.1:0-1639 GCA_964527275.1 uncultured Desulfosarcinaceae bacterium | reverse complement strand
CGGCCCGGAAAAGGGCAACCACAGGGGGTTGCCCCTACGGGTGATACGCCTTTATGACGCATTATTTGTCGTACTTTGGTTTTTTGTCACCCGCTTGGCTGCATAATCGCAAGGTGCAGGTCGGGGATGATCCCTATCAACTTAAGGGCCTCCCGCATTGTCTACCTTGACGGCTTCGGGGTACTCATTGATAAAGCGGTAGAGGGTGGCCCGGCCGACACCCAGTTCGCGGGCGGCGCGGGCCTTGTTGCCGGCGGTATTTCGCAAGGCCTCGCGGACCGCCTGAGTGTCGAGTTTGCGCCTGGGACCGCGAAGGGCGGCGGGCCGCTTAAACTGGCGCAGCTCCAACGGCAGGTCATGGGCCCCGATCATCCGGCCACTGCATCTGACGATGGAAAACTGAACCGCGTTGCGCAATTCGCGTACATTTCCCGGCCAGGAGTAGTCCAGCATTATGGCCAGGGCCTGATCTGTCAGCCTGGGTACCAGCTTGCCGCTGTGTTCCTCCACCTGGCGCAGAAAATGTTTTGCCAGCAAGGGGATATCGGCTTTGCGCTCTCTTAGCGGCGGGACGTGGATGGGAATCACATTGAGGCGGTAGAAGAGATCTTCGCGAAAACGGTTGCGCCGCACCTCACTCTTCAAGTCTTTGTTGGTGGCGCTGATTACGCGCACATCGACGTTCACCGAGCTTTCGCCGCCCACTTTTTCAAAGGTGCCCCCCTGGAGGAAGCGCAAGAGTTTGACTTGCATCGACTTGCTCAGTTCAGCAACCTCGTCAAGAAACACACTACCGCCGTCGGCCAGTTCGAAACGGCCCTTCTTGTCGCGGACGGCGCCGGAAAAAGCCCCCTTCACATGGCCGAAAAGCTCACTTTCGATCAAACCTTCGGGTAAGGCGCCGCAATTGATGGGCACGAACGGCGCGCCCCCCCGGCGGCTCTCGCTATGCACGGCGTTGGCCACCAACTCCTTGCCCGTTCCGGTTTCGCCATGCAGCTGGACGGGAAAATCGTACTGCGCCACATCGACGATCTGCTGATAGACTCTGCGCATCTTGCCGTCGCCGCCGATGATATTGGGAAACCTGGCCATCTCGCCGCCGCAGCCCCGCAGATCGATCAGCTCGGTCATGTCGCGAAAAGATGCCACCACGCCTACGGGTTCGCCCTTGCCGTCACGCACCATGGTGGCGCTAAAATCGATCCGGCGCTGCTCACCGGCCCTGGTGACCAGGGTTACTGGGTATTCGATGCGATCACCGCAAATGGGCTGGCCTTCGCAAAAAGAGCAGTGTCGACCACAGAACGGACCTGCGAACACATCGTGACAATCACGTCCCAGGACCTCATCGCGGGAGTAGCCTGTGACCCGTTCGGCTTCGGAGTTAAAAAAGAAGATGCGACGGTCCAGGTCGTGGGCGATGATGCCCTCTTTCAGATTGTCCAGAATAGAGATCAGATTCTGGCGGCTGGCCAGAGTTTCGACAAATGATTGTTCTCGCGTCATACGGGTCTAATCGTTCAAAATTTAAGGCAGTTGAGGGCCGAAAGGTATATTAGAGCCACGGCAATGTCAATGCGGGGCGTAACTACTCAGAGCACTTCATCTTCGGCCCTTCAGGCCTTTCCATATAGCG
>CAZGPF010000007.1:0-13969 GCA_964527275.1 uncultured Desulfosarcinaceae bacterium | reverse complement strand
GATGCCCAGACCAAAACCACGCCCACGCTTGATAATAAACATTGATCTACTCGTGAAAGATAGGCTATGTATGCGGGTCAAAAATATGCCGGCTCGCCAGCTTCCAACAGCGTGCCCTTTTGAGTAGGTCCCCTTGAGCCAAGCTCTCTTGAGAAATTGAATACCATGCAAGCGCTGTTAGCCCTCGAAGACGGGCGCACCTTCAAATGCCACTCATTTACCGGCCCCGGCGAAGTGGGTGGTGAGGTGGTATTCAATACCAGCATGAGCGGTTATCAGGAGATTCTCACCGATCCATCCTACAGCGGTCAACTGGTCACCATGACCTATCCTCTGATCGGCTGCTACGGTGTCAACCTTGAGGACGTGGAGTCATGCCGCATCCAGGTGGCGGCCTTTCTGATCCGCGAATACCAGCCCTTTCCCAGCAATTATCGCTCCTCCGGCTGCCTGGCCGAATACCTGCGCGCGCAAAATATCCTGGGGGTCGAGTGCCTCGATACCCGGGCGCTGACACGCCATATACGCAATGCCGGCGCCATGCGGGCGGTGATCTCGACTTTCGGGTACGACCCCGAAGCCCTGGTCGCCAAGGCGCGCAAGATCCCCGGCATGGCCGGTCAGGACCTGGCCCAGGCCGTCACCGTGGACCAGCCTTATCGCTGGCGCAACGACCGGCCCGAGACGCTCGTCGGTCCATTGGACGCCGGCGTCTGGCTGGAGCGGGGGAGCAAGCCATCGGTGGTGGCCATCGATTTCGGCATCAAATACAATATCCTGCGCTGCCTGGCGGCCGGAGGATCGGAGGTGGTTGTGGTGCCGGCCTCTACAGGCGCCAAAAGCATCAAAGCCATGGAGCCCAACGGTATATTTTTCTCCAACGGTCCGGGGGACCCCGAGCCAGTGACCTACGGCATCGACACCGCCCGCGATCTATTGGGTTACAGGCCTATGTTCGGCATCTGCCTGGGGCACCAGATCCTTGGGCTGGCCCTGGGGGGCAGGACCTATAAACTCAAATTCGGTCATCGCGGCGCCAACCAGCCGGTGAAGCACCTGGCCAGCGGCAAGGTGGAGATCACCTCCCAGAATCACGGCTTTGCCGTGGAGATCGACAGCCTGGACAGAGAGAAGATCGAAGTCACGCATATCAACTTGAACGACGATACCGTGGAGGGCTTCCGCCACAAACAGATTCCCCTGCTGGCGGTGCAATACCATCCCGAAGCCGCCCCCGGCCCGCACGACGCGCGCTATCTCTTCGAGGAGTTCAAACTACTGATGAACTCTTAACTTCGAACCCTGAACTATAAAAATGCCCAAACGCACCGACATCCATAAGATCATGATAATCGGCGCCGGACCCATCATCATCGGCCAGGCCTGCGAATTCGACTACTCCGGCACCCAGGCGTGCAAGGCCCTCAAGGAAGAGGGCTACCGTGTCATCCTGGTCAACTCCAATCCGGCCACCATCATGACCGATCCAGAGACGGCCGACCGTACCTATGTGGAGCCGGTGACCCCCCAAGCCGTGGCCAAGATCATCGCCAAAGAGCGCCCCGATGCCCTGTTGCCCACCCTGGGCGGCCAGACCGGGCTCAACACCGCCGTCAAACTGGCCGAGATGGGTGTGCTGATAGAGTATGATGTCGAGTTGATCGGCGCCTCCCTGGATGCCATCAACAAAGCCGAGTCGCGGGACCAGTTCCGGGCGGCCATGGAGAAGATCGGTCTCGAACTACCGGCGAGCGGTTTTGCCCACTGCATGCAAGATGCGCGCTCGATTGCCGCCCATATCGGCTACCCGCTGATCATCCGGCCCAGTTTCACCCTGGGCGGCACCGGCGGAGGGGTGGTCTACAACCCCGAGGATCTGGAGGTGGTGGCCAAGGCCGGCCTGGAGGCCAGCATTATCAGCCAGGTGATGGTCGAAAAGTCGGTGCTGGGCTGGAAAGAGTATGAACTCGAAGTGATGCGCGATCACAACGATAACGTGGTGATCATCTGCTCCATCGAGAACATGGACCCCATGGGATTGCATACCGGCGACAGCATCACAGTCGCGCCGGCCCAGACATTGTCTGACAGGGAATACCAGGCGATGCGCAATGCATCCATAGATATCATGCGCGAGATCGGCGTAGACACTGGCGGCTCCAATGTTCAGTTCGCAGTCAATCCCGAAAACGGCGACCTGATCGTGGTGGAGATGAATCCCCGGGTCTCGCGCTCCAGCGCCCTGGCGTCCAAGGCCACGGGATTTCCCATCGCCAAAATCGCCGCTAAACTGGCCGTGGGCTATACCCTGGACGAGATCCCCAACGACATCACCGGCGAAACCCTGGCCTCGTTCGAGCCCACCTTGGACTATTGCGTGGTCAAGATACCACGCTGGACCTTCGAGAAGTTTCCCGAGACCCCCGACCTGCTGACCACCTCCATGAAGTCGGTGGGCGAGACCATGGCCATCGGACGCACCTTTAAAGAGGCTTTGCAGAAAGGACTTCGCGGACTGGAGATCGGCCGCCACGGCCTGGGCGCCGACGGCAAGGGCCGCCAGGAATTCGGCGGAGCCTTACCTTCCGCTGACGAGATCGAACAGAAATTGAGCACGCCCAACTCCCAACGCATCTTCTACCTGCGCTATGCCCTGCGGGCCGGGATGGATATAGATGCCATCTTTCAGCTCACCCACATCGATCCGTGGTTTCTTTTCCAGATCAAGCAGCTAGTCGACCTGGAGGAGGAGCTGCGTGAGCAAGGCAAAGAGTGCCACACCGTTTCCGCCGCTGAAAGCCTGCTGCCCCAGATCAGCGACGATCAATTGCGGCGCATCAAATCGTGGGGCTTTTCCGATATGCAGCTGGCTCATCTTTTAGGCCTGGATGCCGATCAGGTGGCCCGGGCGCGCAAGCAGCGCGGCATACGGCCGGTCTACAAGCTGGTGGACACCTGCGCGGCGGAGTTTCGGGCCTCCACCCCATACTACTATTCGACCTACGAGGAAGAGTGCGAGGCGCGAGTCTCCGCCGACCGCAAGGTGATGATCCTGGGCGGCGGCCCCAATCGCATCGGCCAGGGGATCGAGTTCGACTATTGCTGCGTGCACGCCTCGTTTGCCTTGGCCGAGGAGGGCGTGGAGAGCATCATGGTCAACTCCAATCCCGAGACCGTCTCTACCGACTACGACACCTCGGATAAGCTCTATTTCGAGCCCCTTACCAAGGAGGATGTGCTCCACATCGTCGAAAAGGAGCAGCCTTGCGGAGTCATCGTGCAGTTTGGCGGCCAGACCCCCTTGAACCTGGCCACGCCCCTGGCCCAGGCCGGCGTGCCCATACTGGGCACCGATCCGGTGAGCATCGACCGGGCCGAGGACCGCGAGCAGTTCCAGGCCCTGCTCAAAAAGCTCAACCTGGTACAGCCGGCCAACGGCATCGCCCTGGGCGTGGACGAGGCGCGCAAGGTGGCCGATCAGATCGGCTATCCGGTGATCGTGCGGCCGTCGTTCGTTCTGGGTGGACGCGCCATGAAAATCGTTTACAACCAGTCGGAGCTGGAAAATTTTACGCGGCTGGCCATCCTGGCCTCTCCCGGGCACCCGGTGCTGATAGATAAATTTCTGGAGAACGCCGTGGAGGTGGATGTGGATGCCATCCGCGATGGACAAGAAACCGTGATCGGCGGCATCATGCAGCACATAGAAGCCGCCGGTGTGCATTCGGGCGACTCGGCCTGCGTGCTGCCCCCCATCAGCATCGCCGAGGAACTGCTCGACGAGATTACACTGGCCACCAAGGCCATGGCCAAGGAGCTCGATGTCGTCGGCCTGATGAATGTCCAGTACGCCATCAAAGAGGACCGTCTGTATGTCATCGAGGTCAATCCCCGGGCGTCGCGTACAATACCCTTTGTCTCCAAGGCCACCGGCGTGCCCCTGGCCAAGCTGGCCGCCAAGATCATGCTGGGCAAGAACCTGCAGGAGCTGGGGTTTACCCGCGAGATCGTCCCGCAATACCTGTCGGTCAAGGAGGCGGTGATGCCCTTTGACCGTTTTCCCGATGTGGATACCCTGCTAGGCCCGGAGATGAAGTCCACCGGCGAGGTGATGGGCATAGGGTTCGATTTCGGCTTGGCTTATGCCAAAGCCCAACTGGGGGCCGGCCAGAAGCTGCCGGTCGAGGGCACCGTCTTCATCAGCGTGCTCGACGGCGATAAGGCGGACGTGGTGCCGGTGGCCCGCAGGTTTTCGGATCTGGGCTTTGCCGTCAGGGCCACCAGCGGCACGTGCAGGTTCCTGCGCGATCAGGGAATCGAAACCCGGTCTGTCAACAAGCTGGCCCAGGGACGTCCCCACGTGGAAGACGCTATCAAGAACGGCGAGATCGACCTGGTGATCAATACAGGCACCGGCGGCAGCGCCATCAAGGACGGTTATATCATCCGGCGGGCCGCATTGAAATATTGCATTCCCTATGTCACCACCCTGGCCGCGGCCAGAGCGGTGAGCGAGGCGGTGGCGGCCCTCAAATCACAAACCTGGAGCGTAATGTCTTTACAAGAGTACCACAGCGAGGGTTTGCCGGGCGGACAGAGCACAGTTCTTTAAGGATCAGGATCGCAATATCACTATGAGGAGTTCCATCTCATGAGCCAGATAAGCACCATCCAGGAGAGCCCCTTCGAACAAACGGACCACCCGCGCGAAGCGTGCGGTATTTTCGCCGTCCACGGCCAGCCCGAAGCCGCCAAAATGTGCTATTTCGGCCTATACGCATTGCAGCACCGCGGCCAGGAGAGCGCCGGCATCGCATCGGTGCAGGATACCTCGTTTTTACACTACAAGGCCATGGGGCTGGTGTCGGATGTTTTCGACATGCAGCAGCTCGACCGGCTCAAGGGGTCTGTGGCCATTGGCCACGTGCGCTACTCCACTACCGGCAGCTCCATCGTGTCCAACGCCCAGCCTTTTGTCGTGCGCCACCACCAGAAATCTTATGCCATGGGTCACAACGGCAACCTGGTCAATGCCCATCAGCTCAAGGCCGAGTTAGAGGATGCCGGCTCCATCTTCCAGTCGACCATGGACAGCGAGGTCTTTCTGCACCTGTTTGTACGCCATCTCAAGAGGCTGGGGTTTGAAAAAGCATTGGTCGAGGCCGCCTCCAGGCTTCAGGGCGCTTTTTCCATGGTCATGCTCACCAGCCGTGGCGAGGTCGTCGGCATTCGTGATCCGCATGGGTTTCGCCCCTTGTGCCTGGGCAGGGTAAACGGCGCCTGGGTGCTGGCTTCGGAAACCTGCGCCCTCGACCTGGTAGAGGCGGAGTTTGTGCGCGAACTCGAACCGGGCGAGATCTTAATTATCGATGACCACGGGCTGCGCAGCCTGCATCAGCCCAAGGCCGAGCGCCAGGCCTTCTGTATTTTCGAATTTATCTATTTTGCCCGGCCCGACAGCACCTTCCTGGGACACAACGTCTACCTGACCCGCAAGGCCCACGGCCGCCAGTTGGCCCTGGAGGCGCCCGTAGATGCCGACCTGGTGATGCCCTTTCCCGATTCAGGCTCCTACGCGGCCTTGGGATATTCGGAAGAGTCGAACATCCCGTATGAGATGGGCATGATCCGCAACCACTATGTGGGGCGTACCTTCATCCAGCCGGCCCAGAGCATGCGCGATTTCGCCGTGCGGGTTAAACTCAACCCCATTAAAGAACTGCTCAAGGGCAAGGATATCGTCATCATCGAAGACTCCATCATTCGCGGCACAACGGCCAGGACCCGTGTGCGCGCGCTGCGGGAGCTGGGTGTCAGGCGGATCCACATGCGGGTGGCCGGACCGCCGCATCGCCATCCTTGTCATTACGGCATCGATTTTTCCACGGTAGGCGAACTCATCGCCGCGCGGATGTCTGTCAAGGCTCTCGGGGAGCATCTCGGTCTGGACTCTTTCCACTATCTGAGCCTGCCGGGCCTGCTCGCATCCACCGGCGTGGATCGGCCTGAGGATACCTTCTGCAAAGCCTGTTTTGACGGCTACTACCCAGTGGATTTTGACGAGAAATTGTCTAAACTTTGCCTGGAAGAGAGTAACGAGATCTTCTGATGCGCCGCACCGTTGCATTCGTCAAGCAGAGCGCCAATGTTTTTTTCCACATCCTGACCCAATGCAATCTCAAGTGCGCTCACTGCTATATCAATCCGGCCCAGCACGGCACCCGGCATCTCTCCCTGGAGACCATCGAGGCTTGGCTGCGGGCGTTCATACGGCGCAGTCCAGGCGCCAACCTTATCTTGCTTGGCGGCGAACCCACCCTGCACCCCGACCTGGCGGACGCGGTCAAGATCGCCCGGCGCCTGCGATACGCCTCTGTAACCATCGATACCAACGGCTATTTATTCAACGACATCCTGAACCGGGTGAGCCCCAGGGAGGTCGATATGTTCAGTTTCAGCCTGGACGGTCCCACCCCGGAAATCAACGATGCCCAGCGCGGCGCGGGCTGCTTCGCTACCTGCGCCGCCGGCCTGCATGCAGCCAAGGCGCGTGGTTTCGGCATCAGCCTGATCTACACGGTGAGCAGCCGCAACCTGATGCACCTTGCGAAGATGACCCCGCTGCTGGCCGATTGGGGCGTGGACCATCTCTTCATCCAGGTCATCGGTCTGCGGGGACACTCGGCTGCGGGACGCGGGGCCGGGCCGTCGCTTCAGGTGACCCGGGAGGAGTGGCAGCGGACGGTTCCCGCAGTTGCCCAAGCCGTGGCCGCCGAGGGCATACGGGTTACCTACCCCAAGGTCTACCTGCGCGCCGACGACTCCTTTGAATGTGCCGGTCGCGCGGCCGACAACTACTTCATCTTCCCCAACGGACGGGTTTACCGCTGCCCGCTGTGCGAAGACTTTCCCCTGCACGCCCTGGAGATAGAGGCGGGAGTGATCGCCGCCAGGCCGCCCCTCAACGAATCCAATCTCTTCCAACTGGAGATCGCCGAAGGGTGCGTGATGAACAGACTGATCCAGCCGTATAATCTCGCCTATCATGCCGACGGCACGCCGCTCTACAAGGTAGCCTGCTGTCTCCTCAAAGAGCAGCTAATATAGCGGGTAGCGCACGGCCCGTCCCTCGAAATTGCGGATCATCCAATGGTCGGATGATTTGTCGATGATGGCCTGGGGCAGCAACTCCATTTTGCCCCCTCCAGCGGGCAGGTCGATCATGAAATGGGGCATGGCAACGCCCGACAAGCGTCCTTGCAAGGCCGCCATGAGCCGCAGCCCCTTGTCGATGGGTACCAGAAAATGGGCGCTGCCGGCTACGCGGTCTACCTGGTGCAGATAGTAGGGCCTCACGCGAATGGCAAGCAGCCGCTCCAATAGCGCCTGGAGGATACGCGCCTCGTCGTTGATCCCCTTTAGCAGCACCGTCTGGCTGCCCAGAGGCAGGCCGGCGTCGGCCAGCCGGGCGCAGGCCCGGGAGGCCTCCGGGGTGATCTCGTCGGGATGGTTGAAATGGATGTTGATCAGCAGGGGGTGGAATTGCGCCAGGGCCCTGGCCAGGGCCGGCGTCACCCGCTGCGGCCAGGCACCTGGAATGCGCGTGTGCAGCCGGAGGATGCGGATATGGGCGATGCTTTTAAGCGCCACGAGGATATTGATCAACTCACCATCGGGCAGCATGAGCGGATCACCGCCCGAGAGGATAACCTCGCTGATTTGGGGTGTCCGGCGGATATAGTCCAGTCCCGAGGCCATGGATTGGGGATCGATCCGCTCACCGGGTCCCACCTTGCGTTTGCGCATGCAGAAGCGGCAGTGGATGGCGCATCGGTTGGAGACCAGGAAAACGACGCGGCCTGGATAGCGGTGGATGATCAGGGGGGCCGGCGAGTGCGCCTCTTCGGCTAAAGGGTCGCTGTCGGATCGCGGGTCGTCTAGCTCTGCGGGATCTGGAATCACCTGCCTGGCCAGCGGGTCACCATATCTTTGTAGCAAGGCGGCAAAATGGTCGCTGATGCGCATGGCAAAGGCGGCGACCGCCGGCCCTATTTTTTCAGGCTGCGGGCCGAGCCGCGCCGGCAATTGAGCGGGGGATGTGATCAAGTCGGGAGACATTCAAACATTGAACCGAAAATTGATGATATCCCCATCCTCGACTTGGTAAGCCTTGCCTTCCAGGCGCACGGTTCCCTGTTTGCGGGCGGCGGCATAACTACCTGCGGCCATCAGGTCATCGTGGGAGAGGACTTCGGCGCGGATGAAACCCCTCTGGATATCGCCGTGGATTACCCCGGCGGCCTCCAGGGCCGCTGTGCCGCGTCGGATGGTCCAGGCGCGGACCTCGTCCTCGCCAACGGTAAAAAATGAGATCAGACCGAGTAGCTCATAGGAACGGGCTATGACACGGTCCCTGGCCGAGGAGCTGATGCCATACTCTTCCAGGAAAACGGCGGCCTCCTCGGTATCCATGCGCGAGAGCTCCTGCTCCAGTTTGCCGCGCACGGCCAGGGCGTTATTCACGGGCAGCCAGTCGGGGCGCGTGCCCTCCTCCTCTGCGTTGTTGGCCAGGAGCAGCATGGGTTTGGCCGATAGGAAGGCATATCCTTTCAGGCTGCGCGCCGCGGCCAGTTCGGGATCTTCACGCAACGGCCTCTCACGATCCAGCATGGCATGGCTCTCCTGGAGCAGTCTGCTCTCCTGGGGGTCGAGCCGTTTGCCCCTTTTCCGATCCAGGGTCAGCCGTTCTAGACGCTTTTCGGCAACCATGAGGTCGCAAAGAATCAGCTCCTCGTCCAGGGCCTTGATATCGGCCCGGGGGTCAGGGGCACGGCCATAGCCTCTGAAATTGCGCACCACGTGGATCAGGGCGTCGCACTCCCGTGCCTGGGTCCAGATGCTCTGTTCCCGGGCGCTCTCCTTGACGTGGCGCGCCGGCGCCGGCAGAAGATATTCCACCTGAGCGTAGATGGTCTTGCGTGGGTTGTACATCCGCGACAAGAGGGCGACGCGCGGGTCCGGAACCCGGACGGTACCGATGCGACTCTCCTTGCGTTGGCCGTAAGCGAGGCTCGTTTTAGTCAGCGCTTCGAAAATAGTGGTCTTGCCCGATTGCGGTCTTCCAATGATGCCTATCTGCATGGTTTTCGGCCCTATCAAATTTTCTGACTCTGCATACTCCTGTTCGGGAGGGAAGGCAAATGGTTAAAAGGGCCCGGCTTGATGAACTCGAAAAAAGAGGCTATGTGGCTGATCGGTGGCCGAAACAACCAAATGCAGGGAGACGTGGACGCTTATGGATCAAAACGACCAAAAACGAGGATATGTGGCCGATTATGAAAAAGCCCGGGCAGAAGGCAATAGCATATTAACCAACTCGGATAGAGCAGTCTCAGCCAGGGCAAACATTCACAAAAAAATAGTTGCATTTTCTCTGTTTGGAGAAGAACCAGCCTATTGCGAATGTTCCATTATCAATGCCAGCGCAATCAAAAAAATATATCCAGGATGGGAGATGTGGCTATTTTATGATCAATCCGTTCCTCGTCATGTGATCGGGCGGCTGAAAAGACTGGGCGTGAAACTGGTTCTGGCATCGGAGAAGAAGATATCTCATTGGCCGGGTACATTTTGGCGCTTTGCCGCAGCGACTATCCCAGGTGCCAAATATGTTATTTTTCGCGACGCGGACTCAGTGGTGTGCGAAAGAGAAAAATCATTAGTGGACCAATGGATAGCAAGTGACAAGCCGTTCCATATTATACGCGATTGGTTTACGCACACAGATCTGATTCTTGCTGGGTTATGGGGAGCATACGCCCCCTTCATGGAGAATATAGGCCCGTGGGTTGAAGCCTATTTATCCAGGAATGAAGATCTGCATCCAACACACGCGGACCAAGTCTTTCTAGCGCAATGCCTGTGGCCGAGAATAAAAGCATTTTCCCTGATACATGACAGTATCCACAAGCTAGATAATGTCGTGCCCTTTGACGCTCCCAAGATGCACCCATCAGGGAAATATGCGTTAGGCGGCTTCCGGCTTAGAAAATATGATCTCAAGAGCAACAAGCACATGAACAAAAAATATATATTGAAACTGGTTGATGATCGGGATGAGACCATATTCTTATATCACAGGGAGTTAACCGCCGGAAAAGACTCAATTTCGCTGCCCTATGAATACGCCGACAAAATTGAATCTAAAGCATGGAAGCTCGAAATCGAATTTGCGGGTAGCTGAAACCAATTTCTAAAGGATGCGCCGCTTACCCACTCCCTGTACCGGCTATCTTCCGCGATATCATCCCCCCCGACCAGGGCCATCCACCATCGAAGGGGCTAGAGAGCAAGATTGGCTTGCAGGCACTTTTGCTTTTTGCATTTAAAGGAAGAATATCCTCCGCATGTCAACGCTTAGCCATAATATTTTTAGGGCGCTGGCCATCAACTCACGATTTCATAAATTTGGGCTTGACTTTTGAATAAACTTGGTTGTACTTGCGTGCCGTTTTTTACGACCCTCTGATTCAAGGAGTTGCCATGGCCGAACAGTTTTCAATACCGGAAGAGTACCAATTGCCGATCCGACGCTTACTCGCGTATCTATCGGCCCCGCTGCAAAACAATCCCGAGGTGCTCTCCTCTTTGATGCTCTATATGCGGATGGGGGGGGACAAATTGGCGCGCGCAGCCATCGAGGCGTTCAACATATCCCACAGGCTCAAGACCGCCGAACTGAAGAAGCTGCTTCGCCAGGAGGCCCTCGATAACCTCATGCGGGAAACCAAAAACGAAGATCAAGGCACCGCTTGCTCGGATGATAAACGCCACGGCGAAGACGGGAAGAGGGCTGCAGACCAACCCGTCGCGACCGAGGCCTCAGCCCAAGCCCCATCCTGATGATGGTCGTGGCCCTTGGCGTGGGCGCGTTGCCGCTCATCGGGCTCGGCTGGGTTTGGGGTAGGCAACTTTTGCAGGCTTCAAGGAGATGATTTTGGCAAAAAGAGAGGTCGAAGATAATGCCGGACATGATCTCCTGCCGGCAACAGAGCTAAAATCTTACGCTTGCAGTCTATAGCGGATAAGGGGTCAGGCTTTCGACCCCTGTCGTGGTCACCAGCAGGGTCTGTTCGAACTGGGCCGATAGTGAGCCGTCCTTGGTTACCGCCGTCCACCTGTCGTCCAGGATGATCAGCTCATGACCGCCTAAATTGATCATCGGCTCAAGGGTAAAGACCATGCCCGGGACCAGATGCACGCCTTGGCCGCGTCTGCCGAGATGTGATACCTGGGGCGGTTCATGAAAATCAAAGCCCACCCCGTGACCCACGAACTCCCTGACCACGGAGCAGCCATTGCTCTCGGCGTGGTTCTGGATGGCCCAGCCGACGTCGCCGAGGGAGTTACCGGGTTTGATCATATCGCGTCCCCGCTTGAGGCATTGGCGGGTAACGGCGACGAGCCTGCGCGCATCCGCGCCCGGCGTGCCGATGAAATAGGTCTTGCTGGCGTCAGCATAGTAGCCCTTTAGAATCGAGGTCACGTCCACATTGACGATATCGCCCTCTTTTAATATCCGCTTGCCGGGAATGCCGTGGCAAATCTCTTCATTAACCGAGACGCAGACACTCTTGGGGAAGCCGCGGTAGTTGAGAGGCGCCGGTACGGCATTGTTTCTCAGGGTGAATCGATGCACCAGGGTGTTGATGGTGTCGGTGGAGATCCCAGGCTTGAGTGCGGACTCCACCATGTTAAGGGTTTCGATCACCAGTTCGCCGCAGCGTCGGATGGCCTCCACGTCGGCAGGCGATTTTAGACGAATCCTGGGGCTGTGGGGGTGCTGGCGGGCAACCGCGCCCCTGGCTCCCGCAACGCAGCATCTCTTGTACTTCTTACCACTTCCGCAGGGACAGGGCGCGTTGCGGCCGATTTTAACGCTTCTTTTTGCCATTACGCTGAGTAGTTACCCTTATTTTTGATTTGGATTTTGGCAAGGCCAGGGCGAGGAGCAAAGCCTATTGCTTAAAGTCTAGACCTCATTTAAATGATTGGTATTGGGGTGTCAACGTACAATGAAAGGAAGTCAGTCATGAGCAGCCGGTCAAAAAAAAGGCAGATTGATCTGGAGTGGGAACGCAGGGTCCTGTGCGGCGATGAGGCCTGCATCGGCACCATCGGACTAAACGGCGAATGCAAAGAGTGCGGCCGACCCTATGAAGGCAAACTGCCGGACAATTTTTATCAAACTATGTCAGAGGAGCTACCCGCCAGCCCCTCCCATGAGACCCCATCTGCGGCGTCCCCTCCACCAGACTTGGCCGCAGAGATCCACAGCGATGATGATGACGAGTGGGAACGGCGCACCCTGTGTAGCGACGAGAGCTGCATTGGCGTAATCGGCCCCGATGGCAGGTGCAAAGAGTGCGAACTGCCTTTACCTTAGACACTTTGCCGACCTTGCACTTTAAACTCCGAACTTCGTCGCCAGTCGAAGGCCTTCAGCGGTAGTCGCCGTAGTGTACTCCGTACCTCCGTAAGTATGGGGTCAAATCTCGATTTGATAGTTGCGCCATCTACCTGATCCGGATATTATGTGTTAAGAAACTGACAATCACTGCTGAGTTGTTTCATATGAACACTGATGGTGCTGTCAGCAGCATTATTCAAAAGGTTGAAGTTTATAGAAAAAAAGATAAAACAATCCGCAAGGATATCAATACTATTAAAGCCCTGGTTAGCAAGGCTCAAATCTAGACCCCCCCCCTGGAGTACCGTCGCCGGTACCCCGTTGCTTACCGCTACACCCTTCGCCTCCATCAGGCTGGGTCTAAGACTTGCCAACATTATCAATAACATGATAACGTTGGCTCACTTTTAAGATCACGTACCGTGCCCGGCACACGACAAGGTCCTTTGCCCGACTGCGCACGCCGGCTGTGATCAGGCCTCCGGCCTGTTCCCACCCAACGTGCTTGCGGGTCAGCACCGCGATAATTGGTTCTACCCGTCAAAATTGCACAATCGATATTAATATGCATCCCGTCGCATTCGAATATGAGGATATGGTTCGCGCAACCAAACGGACATAGGGTGACATGCCACCAGCACGGACACGACGACATAATAAGCTTAGCTCACACAAGTATGCTATGCGCCCGTTTCATCAGATTGGCCAAGGTATAGAAAATTGCGTCCACGCTCAACAATACCAATTGCCTGTTTTGCCTCGGGAGTATGGATCATCATTCAAAGTGGGGGCGTCGCTGTGGCGAACAAATGGTTGCACCGAAGCAGTGCATCAACGGATTAGATTCGGGGATTTCGACGCAACTCGGTCGTCCCGTCGCCATCCGGTGAACCTGTTGTATAATTCTTTTACAATCAAAGCAAAATCTTAACACAAACAGATATTTATGACTTCAAATATCAAAAATGCCCGTTTTCTCAGGCCCGCTCCAACCAGCCTGATTATCCAACGTTTGCAAAGAGGTGAATCCCTAAATCTTTCCGGAGGTCGCGGAATCGGAAAAACCCGTCTGCTGGAAGATATAAAAAGCGCGAATCTGGAAAATACCTGCGTTATTCATGTCTCACTTAAGGGATATCAGGAATCTTACAAAGCTTTCTGCAATGCGGTTTTTCTGTCAAGTGATTTTAAAGTAAGGCCCCCTTCAAGCTTGAATGCGGTTATAAAAAAGCTGAAGGAGACAAAAAAACAGACCTTTTTATTTATAGATGATTTTCAATACATATCAGACAATCCGAATCTTGATCCGAAATATAATCAGCAGTTTATTGACTATCTTAATTCCATTAGAAACACATCCGGGATTTCCCTGCTGGCAGTGAGTCATGAGCCTTTATCAAAAATCATTATATTCATGGGTAAAAAACCTGTAACATCTGTGCTTAATCTTCAGAACATCCATTTAGACCGGTTAATGCACCATGAAATCACGGATGAAAT
>CAZGPF010000006.1:0-13983 GCA_964527275.1 uncultured Desulfosarcinaceae bacterium | reverse complement strand
CGCTATATGGAAAGGCCTGAAGGGCCGAAGATGAAGTGCTCTGAGTAGTTACGAAAGAGTTAGCATATGAGCCGTAAGATTTTAGCCATAGAGGTCCGGGAAGATCACATCGCCGCCGTGCTTCTCGCCAGAGGACTGAAAACCAGCAGCGTCACGGCTTGCGTGGAGGTGCCCTTAGAGTCGCCGGAAGAGAGCGATGTCAAGGTTCCTCTGGAACATTGCCTGCTCCAGCTGCTGGAAAAGATTGATGCCGTCGATGCCCATGTCGTTGTCAGTCTGCCCGCCAAAAGCGTCATTTGCAGATCGCTGGCCGTGCCGTTCAAGGATAACGCCAAAATCCGCCAGATGCTGCCCTTCGCGCTCGAACCCTTATTGCCGCTGGAGATCGACAGCTTGACCATCGACTTTCAAAAGTCGATCATCACGGAGGAAAATAAAGTGTTGGCCGTGGCCATCGCCAATGACTATCTGGAAAACCAGATGACCTACATGCATTCTGTCGGTCTGCGTCCGTGTCTGGTGGTGCCGGGCGGCATCCCGCTGGCCAAACTGATCGGTTCTCGTGATCCCGATATGCCTGACAAGGCCCTTATCCTGGATGTGGATCAGCAGGTCACCACCTTACTGGCCCTGCAATCGGGAGAGGTTGAGATGGTCCGGTGCATCCCCTTTGGGGTGGAGGACGAACCTTCGGTGAAAGCGCTGGCACAACGGGTGCGCCAAACCATGACGGCACGCGCCGATTCCAATGGCCGGGATGTAACCCCGGAGATGGTCTATATCAGCGGTTCCGGCCTCCGCCTGCCAGGCAGCGCCCGTCGCCTGACCGAAGCGCTGGCACTGCCTGTGAAGAGCTGCGATATCAGCCAACTGCTTCCCGAGGTGGAGATAGGCCCTGCGGCCAGGTGGAACGGTCGCCTGATGAACGGCGCCCTGGCCCTGGCCCACATGGAGGCCGAAGGTACGGCCTGCCCCAATTTTCACCGTGTCAGTTCGCCGCTGGGCAATTACTGGGACGCCTACCGGACCTTTGTAACAGGTCCCGCCATCCTGGCCGCCCTGGTGTTGCTGCTGGGTCTCGGCGGGGTCCTTTTGGACAGCTTCAATCTGAAAAAAAGGGGGGACGCCCTGGATGCCCGCATAGCCGGGGTTTTTGAAGCCACTTTCCCAGATACGCCTCTTACTGCGGCGCCCCTCGATCAAATGAAAAACAAACTCAAAGAGGCCAAACAGTCCGAGACCGGGCCGGCATCCGGTGGTACTGCGGCGCACGGCATCGATATTTTGCTGCAAGTGAGCCAAGCCATACCGGCATCCATCGACGTAGTCTTCAAGCAATTGATCATTGGGGGCGGCACGGTCACCATCTCGGGCCAAACCACAGGCTTCGATGCCGTGGACGAGATCAAGAGCCTCCTGGAAAAAAACGCTATTTTCAATGAGGTTTCCATCGCCTCGGCCAACATGAGCAAAGCGGGCGATATGGTGCGCTTCAAACTGAAGATCGATCTATGAAAAATATCAGCCTTCGCGCCCTCTTCCTGGACAAACTCTCGCTGCCGCTCAACCTGGCGCTGCGACCCAGGGAGAAGCTCATCGTTACCCTGGGCGCAATCGCCCTGGTCATTTTCCTGATGCTCCAGTTGGTCATCTTTCCCATCATCGACCGTCGGGATCGTCTGAGGGGTCAGATAAAAAACAAAACCCTGGAGCTCCAGGAGATTCAAAGGCTCCAGGTAGCATACGAGGGTTTGACCCGCTATACCCGCGATCTGGAGGCGCGCCTGAAAAGCCGCGCCAAGGGTTTCACCCTCTTCGCCTTCATCGATAAGCTGGCCGGCGACAACGGAATCAAGGGCGGCATCGCCTACATGAAACCTTCAACTTCCAACTTGAAAAACAGTACTTACGCCCTCTCCATGGTGGAGATGAAAGTCACATCCCTTACCATGGAGCAGTTGACCGCCTTCGTCCATAGCATCGAAAACGACCGGCAACTGGTATGGATCAAGCGACTCTCCATCTCGGAGAGCGATAAAAACAACGGCTTGCTGACTTGTGTGGTTCAAGTGGAGACCTTCCATCTCTGATTATGAAAATCACCGGCAAAATATTGATCTATACCGCCTTTACCATCGTGGCGCTGCTCGTGGCGCTCTACTTGCGCTTCCCTTCGGATCTGATCCGTCAGATTGTGATCGAACAGGTCGCCAGGGCTCAACCCGAAGCCCGGATCGATACCGAGCGCATCGCCCTGGCGCTTCCAGCGAGTATAAAATTCGAACCGCTGGCAGTCACCTATGCCGATATACCCATCGTGCGCATCGATTCCATCCGCGTGACGCCGCGTCTGTTGACGATGTTCGGTGATCTGCGGCGCTTCGGCCTGCAAGGAGAGATGGGTGTTGGAGAACTAAGGGGCACTGCGGAAACCGGTTTTCGATCCAACCGCCATCACGCCATGGTGACTCTAAACTTGACCCGTGTACCTCTGGATTTCATCGAGATCTTATACCATTGGCCCGGTTTCCTGCCCCAAGGCGCGCTGGATGCCACTATCAAATTTGATGCTCTCAAGGACGGTGGAACGGCCGAGATCAACATGCGGGTCGCTCCGGCCATTATCTTTCTGGACCCTCCTCAAATGGGAATAGAGGAGTTGGAATTCCATCGCCTGGAGGCCCAAGTGACCGCCACCGCCAGCAAAGTCCAGATTCGCAATGGCGAGGCCGACGGAGACCAGCTCGAAGGCAAAATATCGGGATCGATTATCTTCAGAGAACCCCTGGAGGAGAGCCGTGTCACCCTAACGCTGACGCTCAAGCCGCGGCCGGCCTTTCTGGAAGAGCACAAAGGCGGTATGCTCGGAGGCCTGCTCTCTGCGGGCAGTTTCCAAAAACGAGGGTTGGTGCTGCGCATCACCGGGACCTTGAACAACCCCAAGTATGTGACCAAGTAACGCCATGACCATTCAACGCGCCATCATGCTGGTCAACCTGGCCTTAATCGCCACCGGCACCTATCTCTTTGCCGGTCTGTGCTATCAGATCGCCGGGGCTCAGTTTCAACTCCCGGAAGATCGACACCCCGTTCAGGCCGGCTCGGAGCGCGTCGCCAAGGACGGCAAGAGATCCCTGGACGCCTACAGCCCCATCCTGCAGCGCGACCTGTTCAAGACCCGGCAAGCCCCACTGAAACCGGTCGTGGAGACCAGCGTCAACCTAGAAAATATGGAAGCGACCAAACTCAATCTCAAGCTCCTGGGCACGGTGACCGGAGATTCCCCGCTCTCCTATGCGGTAATCGAAGATACGCAGAAAAAAGAACAAAACCTCTATCGCGTGGGCGACGGCGTACAAAATGCGACGCTAAAGCTGATATTGCGCTCCAGCGTGGTGCTCACTATCAACGGTAAGGATGAGATCCTGGAGATGGAACAGAGCGCCATGGCGTCGCCCGGAGACGCACCGCGAGAAAAGCGGTCGCGCGCCACTGAGTCAGGCTCGGTTCGCACGCAGAAAATCACCCTGCGCAGGAGCATGATCGACGAGGCCTTCGAGAATGTGGGCAAATTGATGACCGAGATACATATAAGCCCCCATATGGAAGATGGCGTGGCGAACGGCCTATCCCTGTCGCAAATCAAGTCCGCCTCCATTTTTCGCCGCATGGGCCTGCGTAACGGAGACGTACTAAAAAGTATCGACGGAAAGCAGATAGATACGGTGGACGACGCCTTGCAGCTCTATGAGAACCTGAAGTCCTCCTCCAATGTATCTGTCCTCGTTACCCGCCGAGGCCGTGATCGCAATATCAGCTATACTATTGAATAGATTTCATCGTATAGAACCTTGAACCACGAACCTAAATGAGACTATGGCCATGACCCCCAATAAACAGACCCTATTTTTGGCGCGGACCCTGAGCGTCGTCCTGGCGATGGTCATCTTCCAGGGCGCAGCCTGGGCCCAGGATCAGGCACCCTCCCCACAATCACCACCTGTCGTCACCAGCCCCGACCAACTGGTATCCATCGACTTCAACAATGTCGATATCGTGGTGTTCATAAAATTCATCAGCGATCTGACCAGGCGCAATTTCATCGTCGATGAGAAGGTCAAGGGGAAGGTCACCATCATCTCGCCGGAAAAGATCACGGTGGACGAAGCCTACCGCGTATTCCAGTCCGTGCTGGAAGTAAACGGCCTGACGACCGTTCCCGCAGGCCAGGTGACCAAGATCGTGCGCTCGCCGGATGCCCGCGGCAAGAGCATCAAGACCCGCCTCGAAGCCGAGGCCGGCAGTCCCGACGACGGCGTGGTCACCCAGATCATTCCTCTAAGATATGCCGACCCCAACGAGATCAAGAAACTGTTTACGCCCCTGGTCTCCAAGAGCAGCATTATTCTCTCCTATCCGCCCACCAACACCTTGATCATCACCGATGTGCACTCCAATATCCGGCGACTGGCGCGCATCTTGAAAGCTATCGACATCACCGGCCTGGGACAGCAGATTGCCATCATACCGGTGCAATTTGCCGATGCCGCCAAACTCGTGACCCTGCTCAACTCCATTTTCAAATCCAGGAAGAAGGGCAAGGAGGTCATCGAGAAAGAGATAACCTTTGTCTCCGACGAGCGGACCAACTCCATCATCCTGCTGGCCAGCGAAGGGACCACTGATGATATACGCCAACTGATAGAGAGCCTGGACAAGGAGACCCCCAAGGGCCAGGCAAAAATTCATGTATACTACCTTAAACACGCCTCGGCCGAGGATCTGTCCAAGGTTCTGCAGGATATCCCCCAAAAAAAGGGGGGCGCCAAACAGCCAGCCGGCAAGAGAACGGCCCCGTTGATTTCCGACGATATACGCATCTCAGCCGACAAGGCCACCAACAGCCTGATCATCATGGCCGACATGGAGGACTATGTGGTCTTGGAGGGCATCATTCGCAAGGTCGATATCCCCAGGGCCATGGTCTATATCGAAGCCTTGATCATGGAGGTCAATGTCTCCAAGGACTTTCAACTGGGTTCCGAATACCTGCTGGGCGGCGAAGTCTCGGCAGAGGATAGGCAAGGCGTTGTCGGCGGCGGGTTTACCGCAGGCGATACAGGGCCCCTGGCCACCGCGGCAACCACCATTGCCAGTGGCGGAGCACCGCTGACCCAGGGATTTTCGCTGGGCCTTTTCGGCGAGAACATCTCAATCGGCGGTATTAACTATCCGACCATAGCTGCTATTATTCAGGCCTATAAAAGAGACACGGATGTCCACATCCTATCGACACCGCAAATCCTTACCACAGACAACCAGGAGGCCAAGATCTCCGTGGGGCAAAATGTGCCCTTCCAGACAACGACCACGGCCAGCACTACCGGAAGTGAGATATTCAACTCATTCGAGTACCGCGATGTGGGTACGACCTTGACGATTACACCCCACATCAGCCAGGATAGGATGGTAAGGCTTGAGCTCTCGCTGGAAGTCAGCGACCTTTCGGGCACATCATTGTCAGGCCAGGCCATCACCCTGAAACGCACGGTCGATACCACCGCCATCGTTAAGGACGGCAATACGGTGGTTCTGGGAGGCCTGATCGATGAACAGTTTGACCGGACCGTCTCCAAGGTGCCCTGCCTGGGAGATATCCCGGGCCTGGGGCTATTGTTCAGCCTCAGATCCGATGCGTGGGAGAAAAGCAACCTATATGTATTTCTTACGCCCCGCGTGATTCAGACACCCGGAGAGGCCGCGGATATATCCGTCAAAAAACGGGAGGAGATCGAAAAGCTCAGGGAACAGAAGATAAAGCTCCTCGAAAATGAGTAGTTCGATCACCAGGCATGACCATGGAACTAGTAGACATTCTCAAACAGCGTTTCGAAGTCAGCGACCACGCCCTGTCCGAAGCCCGACATATCCAGGATGAAAAGGGCGGACGGTTATGCCAAATTTTGCTGGAGCGCCAGGCGATCACCGAAACCCAAATGTTAGAAGCTCTTGGTGTGCAGTATGAACTGCCCTTCTGGCCCGAGCTGCCCATGGAGAGTATCGGCAGCGACTACTCCAAAAGAATCTCCATCCAGTTTCTGAAACGCCACCAGATAGTCCCCATCTCCCTTCCCAGCCCCACCAGCCCCGGCAAGCCGGTCCGCCCGCAAGGCGATGATGATGGCGGCGATCCACAATCAATCATCGCCATCAACGATCCCAGCAATTTCAACGCCATCGATGATCTGGCAAGTATTCTGTCGATGGAGAGCTACCGGCTGGTGCTCTCTACCAGGCAAGCCATCTTGTCGGCCATCAACCTCTCTTTTGACCTGGGCCAGGACTCCGCCGAGCAGCTGGTGCAGGATATGGAAGACGACAGTGCCATCATCAGCGAGCTGGAAGATACGGCCGACCTGCTGGAAGATACCAGCGATGCGCCCATCATCAAGTTGGTGAACCATATCTTATCCCAATCCATCAAGGTCGGGGCCAGCGACATCCATATCGAACCTTACCAGGACAGCTTCAAGGTGCGCTATCGCGTGGACGGCATTCTGTATGACTTGCTGACCCCGCCCAAAAGGATTCAGCCCGCCCTGACTTCCCGCATTAAGGTCATGGCCAAGATCAATATCGCCGAAAAACGTCTTCCCCAGGATGGACGTTTCGAGGTCAAGATAGGCCAGCAGATGATCGACGTGCGCACATCGACCCTGCCCACATCGTTTGGTGAGCGCATCGTCATGCGCCTGCTCAACAAATCTAGTTCTGTTTTCGCGCTGGCCGAAGTGGGGCTCTCTCCCACCCAGTTGGGGCAAATCGAAGAGCTGGTCGAGACCACCAACGGCATCGTGCTGGTCACCGGCCCCACTGGCAGCGGTAAAACCACGACTCTCTATTCGATTCTCTCGTCGATCAACAAGCCGGATATCAATATCATCACCATCGAGGACCCAGTAGAGTACCAGCTAAAAGGCATCAGCCAGATCCAAGTCAATCCTAAAATAGATCTAACCTTTTCGCGGGGACTGCGATCCATCGTGCGTCAGGACCCGGATGTCATTCTGGTGGGAGAGATCCGCGACCGGGAGACCGCCGCAATCGCATTCCAGTCGGCCCTCACCGGCCACCTGGTTTTCTCGACACTGCACACCAACGATTCGGCCAGTGCCATTACCCGTCTTGTAGATATTGGCGTCGAATCCTTCCTGATATCATCGGCCGTGCTGGCAGTCATCGCCCAGAGGCTGGTGCGGGTGCTTTGTGATAATTGCAAGCAGGTCTACAAGCCCGAAGTGGATCTGAAAAATCTGGGAGTTGACCGCGACCGCCTGCAGGAAACTACTTTCTATCGCGCCACGGGATGTGACCAATGCTTCCATACCGGCTATCGCGGACGCATCGGCATATTTGAAATTTTGCTCATGCACCCTAAGCTTAAAAGCTTGATTCAAAACATCCACGACTCATTCCAGATCAAACAGGTAGCCCTTGAGCTTGGCCTTGTGACCCTGCGCCGGGACGGCATAGAAAAAGTGCTGCGCGGCATCACCACCATCGAAGAGGTGGTGCGCGTTACCCAAAAATAGATGGGCGCGTTAAATTGCACTCAGTCACGCGCGCCCTTGACACCATGCCGGCTCCGAGGCGATGGCAGCATGCAAAAATGGTTTAAATTTCATTACGCGCCCATTTTGTTGATTATCGTGATCGTGTTGCATACAGGCATGCTGGGCACGGGCAGCGCCGCCGGGTTGACCATCGATGCCCAACGGCAATTGGGATTTGCCCGGCAATTGCTGGAAAACCAGCAATACCGGCGAGCCGCCGAGGAGTTTCAACGCTTTGCCTTCTTCTACGACGAACACCCGGAGCGGCGCGGCGCATTGCTCGAGGCCGGCAAAGCACTCCTGCTGGCCGACGATCCTCGATCCGCCCAGGTGCCTCTCAAGGCGCTGATCGCGGATGAGCGTCTCGATCCGCTGGCCGTGGAAGCCCACTTTTTGCTGGCCGCAAGCTATCTTCAAATGAGAGCCCCCTCGCATGCCGTAGTCCGGCTCAGCAACCTGATTGCCCTCAGCGACGATATCGCCGTGGATGACCGGGCATACAGCCGTATCGGCTGGATTCAGATCGAGGCCCTTGACTGGCGTGGAGCGTTGCGGGCCTTCAAACGCATTTCAGACAACGGTCGGAAACGTTTCAATATTCCGGAGCTTGAGGCTGCCGTGGTCGGCGCCGATGAGATACCCCAAAAGAGCCCGGCACTGGCCGGCATCTTGTCGTTCATTCCAGGAGGCGGCCAGCTTTATTGCGGACGATATCAAGACGCGGCCGTGGCCCTGGCATCAAACGTCGCTCTCTTCTGGTCGGCCCTCGATGCTTTTGACAGCGATCAAAACGCCTTGGGGGGGCTTCTGACCCTCATCGGGGTGGGGTTCTACGCAGGCAATATATACGGCGCGGTCAATGACGCGCATAAATTCAATGCTCATCAAAAACGCCGCTATGGGGATCGTTTACGCCGAACCTATTCACAACCCATCGAGCCGCTATCCCATGACGTGCGCCAGGGTACGCTGATCGGATTTCGCGTCTCATTTTGAGTATCACTTTTCCTTGCTGATCCGACCCATTAGAGTTGTCCTGGTCGCGGCGGCAGGCATGCTGGTCGCCGGAAAATTTGACTATTGATACAGCGGGGTGTACCGACTACGCTTTTTTTGCACATTAACGGAGAGATCGATCAGACCCTCCACTACCCCAAGCAGGAGTTGAGGAATGAAAAAAATTGCGCCTTCGATCTTGTCAGCCGATTTCACCCGGCTGGGCCAACAGATCCAGGAGGTGGCCGACGCCGGCGCCGACTGGATCCATGTAGATGTCATGGACGGCAATTTCGTGCCCAATATCACCTTCGGCCCGCTGATAGCCGAGGCGGTCCGCCAAGCCACCTCTCTGCCTATGGATGTCCATTTGATGGTCGCAAGCCCCGATAACTATATCCCCAGCATTGCCGAAGCCGGCGCCGACTATATCTCCGTACAGGCGGAAGCATGCCCCCATTTGCACCGTACCATCCAACTTATAAAAGAGCTGGGGGTCAAAGCCGGCGTCGCGCTAAACCCGGCCACACCGCCGTCAGCCATCGAATACATGCTGGAGTATCTCGATTTTGTACTTATCATGAGTGTCAATCCCGGATTTGGCGGCCAGGAGTTCATCCCCAACTCCATTGCCAAGATCCGCGAGCTGAAAGCACGCATCGCTCAATCTAGACTCCGGACTCTGATCCAGGTTGACGGGGGCGTCAACTCAAAGACCATCGCGGCGGTGTCCCAGGCGGGCGCCGATGTATTCGTAGCCGGCTCGGCCATTTTCGGCAGCGACGACTACGCTCAAACCATTGATCGATTGAAAATCCTGGCAGGAGGTTAATAGCAGTGGCAACGACAGACAAAACCAAGCATATTCTTGTCATTCACGGCCCCAACATGAACATGCTGGGCGTGCGGGAGCCCAATATTTACGGTACCACGCGTCTGGAAGATATCGACGCCGAACTTGTGGCGCTGGGACGAAAATGGGGGGCCAGCGTGACGGCTTTTCAGTCCAACCATGAAGGGGAGTTGGTCGATACGATCCAGCAGCATGGTCAGAGCGCGGACGGCATCATCATAAATCCGGCGGCCTACACCCACACCAGCATCGCCATGCGAGACGCCCTGGCCGCCGTCAAGACTCCGATCATCGAAGTGCATATCTCCAACATCCACCGGCGGGAAGACTTTCGGCAGCGCTCCATTACCGCAGCTGTAACCACGGGTCAAATCCTGGGGCTGGGCCCAAGTGGCTACCGCATGGCCCTGATTGCACTGCTGGAAATGGCCGGGGTGGCCATCCCGTTATAAGCTTTTTTCTGAACCCCCCTTCCCTGCTCCCCATTGAGGTAGATAGTATAGAGTAGTGCCTTGCAGCTCTGCGAAAGCTCACAATAGTCGTGGCAACGGCAAGTTCAGTACAGGTCAGGCAGCCCATGTACAAAGATCCCGGCAAACTCTGGCAACAACATGCAAAACAGCTCGAACCGCTCAGAAGAGCGCTACATGGTTGAATTTTCATAGGTTCCACAATGGCTGAAGCCCGACGACTAACCATTCAACAAGCACTCTCCCAGGCAAAGAAGGCCGTCAAAAAGGGAGATATCGATTTAGCAAAACGACTATATGCCGCAGTCCTGCAAAAGCATCCCAACCACTTGCTCGCCAAAAAGAGGCTGCACAAGCTGGAAAAAGGCGCGCAGCGCAATAAAGCCAGACCGACAGGCCAAACTGACCCTTCCCCACGCCAGATGAACACCTTGCTTAGCCTTTATAACTCAGGAGAGATGAAAAAGGCGGAGCAGGCATGCAAGAAAATATTGGCGGCCTTTCCACAAGCAACGAAAGTTTACACCGCATTAAGTGCAACACTCATAAGACAAGGCAAGGTGGAGCAGGCCTTGAAAGTCTATGACCAGACCATCCAGCTCAAACCTGATTATGTGGAGGCTTATTACAGCCGTGGTATTGCACTTCAAAATCTTGGCCGGCTGGAAGAGGCCATAAAAAGTTACGACCGAGCCATACAGCTCAAACCTGATTATGCGGAAGTTTACAATAACCGTGGCATCGCGCTTAAAGCGCTTGGCCAGCTGGAAGAGGCCATAAAAAGTTATGACCGGGCCATACAATTCAAACCTGATTATGCGGAAGCGTACAATAATCGTGGCAACCTACTCAAAGGCCTTGGCCGGCTGGAAGAGGCCATAAAAAGTTATAAGCATGCCATAAAGCTCAAACCCGATTATGCGGAAGCTTACAATAACCGTGGGGCCGCACTTAAAGACCTTGGCCAGCTGGAAGAGGCCATAAAAAGTTATGGGCAGGCCATACAGCTCAAACCTGATTTTGCGGAAGCTTACAATAACCGCGGCATCGCACTTATGGAGATTGGCGACCTGGAAGATGCCATAAAAAGCTATGACCAGGCTATACAGCTCAAACCCGATTTTGGGCAGGCTTACAATAATCGTGGTTTCGCGCTGCAACTGTTTGGCCATCTGAAAGATGCCTTAAAAAACTATGATAAAGCCATTGAGCTCAAACCTGACTATGCTGAATTCTATTATAACCGCGGCAACGCACTTCAAGAGCTTGGCCAACTGGAAGAGGCCATAGAATGCTATGCTAAAGCCATGCAGCTCAAACCTGATTATGCGGAAACGCACATTAACTTAGGTAACGTGTTTAAACAATCAGGTCAGCTTGACAAAGCGGTTGAACACTACAGAAAAGCTCTCCTGGCAAATCCTGATCTTGCCGAAGCCTATACGAATATATCATTGATAAAAAAGTTTTCTGAAATTGATGTCGATGTTCAGGCCATGGAAAAAGCATTCAATTCAAAAGAGTCGAGTGACCAGCAGAAAATATTTTTAGGGTTTGCCTTGGGCAAGGCATTCGAAGATCTGCAACAGTATGAAAAATCTTTTCAATGTATACAAAAAGCCAACCTTCTGCACAGGCCTGCATACAGCTACTCGATATCGGATGACACCGCCGTTTTTAACAGGATCAAAAAAAGATTTTCAAAAGAGTCCTTTGCTGTTCAGGATCACTCAGGGCAAGAAGAGAGCGAAAAATCAGCCGCCAGGCCGATTCTTATACCAATTTTTATATTGGGCATGCCGAGATCGGGGACGACCCTTGTAGAACAGATTATCGCAAGCCACCCTGATGTTTTCGGCGCGGGGGAACTGTACACGCTTTCCGAGGTTGTTGAAAACCTGGGCCGCCAAAAAAAAATCGGACACTACCCGCAATGCGTCCCCGGCCTTGACCAGGATGACTTTAAAAGACTTGGATCTTCTTATGTCAACAAGCTTACGGCGTATAGATCAAAGAGCGAAAGATATATAACCGATAAAATGCCCCATAATTTTTTATTCATCGGGCTGATAAAAAAAATCGTGCCTTGGGCAAAGGTCATCCATTGCAAAAGAGATCCAATGGATAACTGCTTTTCCATTTTCAAAACATTTTTCACCTCAAAAGATTCCCATCCATACGCCTATGAGATGACCGAACTAGGCCGATATTACAATCTTTATTCAGACCTGATGAAACATTGGCACAATCTGCTTCCAGACTTTGTTTATGATATTGAATATGAAAAGCTCGTCATGGATCAGGAAGAGCAGACCAGGAAGCTTTTGTCATATTGCGGACTGCCATGGGACGATGCCTGCCTGGCGTTTCATAAAACCAAAAGAAGGGTGGCAACGGCAAGTTCAGTCCAGGTCAGGCAGCCCATGTACAAAGATTCCGTCAAACTCTGGAAACAGCATGCCAAACAGCTCGAACCGCTAAAAAGAGCTCTACATGGTTGAACTTTCAAAAAGAGGCGGTATGGCTAAAACCATGCGATTAACCATGCAGCAGGCCCTATCCCAGGCAGAGCAGGCCGCCAGAAAGGGTGATGTAGATTTTGCAAAACAGCTATATGCCGCCATCCTGCAAAAGCACCCCGATCACGTGGCCGCCAAAGAAAGGCTGCGTAAGCTGGAAAAAGGCTCGCAGCGCAAAAAAGCAGGACCAACAGTCCAGGCAGATCCTTCACCGGACCAGATGAACACCATATTTGGCCTTTATAACTCAGGAGAGATGAGAAAGGCGGAGCAGGCATGCAAAAAAATTTTGGCGGCTTTTCCACAAGCAATGACAGTTTACACCGTATTGGGTGCAGCACTCATAAGACAAGGCAAGGTGGAGCAGGCCTTAAAAGTCTATGACCAGGCCATACAGCTCAAACCTGATTTTGCAGAAGCTTACAATAACCGCGGCATCGCACTTCAAAACCTTGGCCAGCTGGAAGAGGCCCTAAAAAGCTATACTAAGGCCATAGGGCTCAAACCTGATTTTGCAGAAGCTTACAATAATCGTGGCTTCGCACTGCAAGACCTTGGCCAGCCGGAAGAGGCTATCAAAAGCTATAACAAAGCCGCTCTGCTCAACCTTGATTCTGCGGACGCTTATTATAACTGCGGCAACGCACATAAAGAGCTTGGCCAGCTCGAAGAGGCCATAGAAAGTTATAGCCGGGCCATAGGGCTCAAGCCCGATTATGCAAAAGCTTATAATAATCGTGGTCTTGTACTGCAAGATCTTGGCCAGATGAAAGAGGCCGTTAAAAATTATGACCAGGCCATAAAGCTCGAACCTGATTTTGCGAAAGCATACAATAATCGTGGCAACACACATAAAGAGCTTGGCCAGTTGGAAGAGGCCGTTAAAAATTATGACCAGGCCATAGGGCTCGAACCGAATTATTCAAAAGCATACAATAATCTTGGTATAGCACTGCAAGATCTTGGCCGACTGGAAGAGGCCATAAAAAGTTATGCAAAAGCCATACAGTTCAACCCTGATTATGCGGAAGCTTACAATAATCGTGGCACAGCACTTCAAAATTTTGGCCGGCTGGAAGAGGCCATAAAAAGTTATGACCGGGCCGTACAGATGTCACCGAAATTATACTCTGCAAGGTTGAATCGATCTCTGGCCTGGCTTTTGGGAGGCAAATTAGAGCAAGGATGGCCGGAGTATGAGTTTCGCCTCAAAGCTTTTGAAAACGCGAAACGGACTTTCCGTCAGGGGGTAAAATGGAGAGGAGAGCCGCTTGAAGACAAGGTAGTGTTTATATATCCGGAACAAGGCCTTGGGGATACTATTCAATTTATCCGCTACCTGCCTTTGATAAAAAAGCTGGGTGGCAAGGTGATTTTTGAAGTCCCGAAGCCCCTATTGCGCTTGATCGAGACCTTTAAAGGCTATGACCAACTGTGGAGCGATCAGCAAAATGCGGATGCATCTTCGATGGACAGTTTTGATTACCACGTTCCCTTGCTCTCTTTACCCGGACTTTTTAATACCACCCTTG
>CAZGPF010000005.1:0-14202 GCA_964527275.1 uncultured Desulfosarcinaceae bacterium | reverse complement strand
CATCGTAACTACTCAGAGCACTTCATCTTCGGCCCTTCAGGCCTTTCCATATAGCGATGCTATTATGAAAAGACCTGAATGACCGAACCTAAAGCACTCTGAGCAGTTACAGTTCGAGATAGAATTGTTGCAGTTCGTGCTTTTTTGTGCTTTTTGCCATTACGCTGAGTAGTTACAGTACATCTTGCTTTGCCCGGACGCCTTGCATATCCGGCATCTAAGCAAACGCTTGCAGTACTGTAGCTTAGCACCTCTTATGCACTTTTACCCCTTGAGCGGGTAGAAATTATGCTTGCTTATCGGCTGGTTCCGCTGGCTCTTTTGGGGTGCTCTCGGCTTTCGGGGCCGGTTCTACGGCGGGCGGGATGACTACTTGCTTGAGGGTTTCTTCTCTCTTGCTTGTGGTTTTTTTCTTTCTCTTTTTGGTTTGGTCCTTAATAGATACCAGCTCAATCATCGATATATCTGCGGCGTCTCCGGGACGCTTGCCGATCTTGACTATGCGGGTATATCCGCCGTTGATCTTGCCGAAGCGGTCATGGGCTTCTTCAAATATTTTATGGACCACTGCCTTTTCGCGCACGATGGCCAGCGCCTGCCTGCGCGCGTGCAGGTCGCCGCGCTTAGCCAGGGTAATGATGCGGTCCGCCCAGCGGCGCAGCTCCTTTGCGCGAACGTCGGTGGTCTTGATGCGGTCGTGCTTCAACAAAGAGGTCACCATATTGCGAAACATCGCCTGGCGATGGCTGCTGCTCCGGTTAAGCTTGACTCCCGATCTTCTGTGTCTCATGGCAACGGCTACTCCCCTTCTTCAATATCTTCGACCAGGGGATCAAACCCCTCCAGGTTCATTCCCAATTCCAATCCCATCTCGGTTAATACCTCTTTGATCTCGTTCAGGGATTTTCGGCCAAAATTCTTTGTCTTGAGCATCTCGTGTTCGGTTTTCTGTACGAGCTGCCAGATTTTATTGATCTCAGCGTTCTTCAGGCAGTTGGCGCTGCGAACGGAAAGTTCGAGCTCTTCCACACCTCGACGGAGATTCTCGTTAAATCGTGGTTCATCCTGGTCTTTTAAAGCGTCCGAGGCTTCGAGTTCCGTATCCTCGTCAAAATTTATGAAGATCGACATCTGCTCCTTGAATATCTTAGCGGCATAAGAGACGGCGTCTTCAGGAGTCACGCTGCCATCGGTCCAGACTTCCAGGGTGAGCTTGTCGTAGTCGGTCCGCTGCCCCACGCGGGCATTGCCCACCACGTAGTTGACGCGCCGGACCGGTGAAAAAATAGCATCGATGGGGATGGTGCCCACGGGTGAATCTTCGTCTTTGTTGTTCTCGGACAGGGCATAACCTTTGCCTACCTTGACGGTCATCTCCATCAACAACCTGCCTTCGGCGGAGAGTGTGGCCACGGGCAGGTCGGGATTGAGCACTCCTAAGGCGCCATCCGGGCTGGTGAAGTCGCCCGCGGTGACGACCTTTTCCCCTTGCTGATCACAAACCAGGGTGTGGGTCTGCGTGTCGCGGCTTCGCAACCGAACTTGTTTAAGATTCAAGATCAACTCGGACACATCCTCAAGCACACCGGCAAGGGCGCTAAACTCATGCTGAACCGACTCGATCTTTACCGCCGTGATCGCAACTCCGTGCAGTGAGGACAAGATGATGCGTCGCAACGAATTGCCCAAGGTGGTGCCATACCCGCGTTCCAAGGGTTCACATACAAATTTTCCATAGGTCCGCGTGCTGGCAACTTGCACTTTTTCCGGCTTGATCATTTCGCGCCAGTTCATGTACATAAGTTCATTTGAAGACATATGCTTTCTCCAGCCTATTTGGATTGATAGTAACGGCCATCAACCCCCCCAACCAGATGAATGGGTGGAGTGGGTCAACCCTTACTTGGAATAGAGCTCGACAATCAGTTGTTCCTGCATCGGCATGGTCAGGTCGTCTCGAACCGGGAAGCTTTTGACGAGGCCCATCATTTTTTCTTTTTCAAGTTCTAGCCACTGGGGAACGCCGCGGCGCACGACCGCCTCCAGCGCGTCACCGATGGCCTGGACTTTGCGGCTCTTTTCGCCCAGGCTAATTTCATCGCCGATTTGGACCTGCAATGAGGGGATGTTGACTTTTTTGCCGTTGATCATGAAATGTTTATGGCGCACGAAGTGGCGGCCCTGGGTCCGGGAATTTACAAATCCAAGTCGATAGACCACGTTGTCGAGGCGCCGCTCCAGCATGACCAGCAGGTTTGTGCCGGTGATGCCTTTCTGGCGGTCGGCTTTCTTGAAGACCAGGCGGAACTGTTTTTCGGATAGGCCGTACATCTTTTTGACCTTCTGTTTTTCGCGCAACTGAACACCATAGTCGGAAATCTTTCCCCGTCGGCGTTGTCCGTGTTCGCCGGGAGCATAGCCGCGGCGGTCGAAGGCGCATTTGTCCCCATGACAGCGGTCGCCCTTGAGGAATAATTTTAAATTTTCTCTGCGGCATATCCTGCAAACCGAACCAGTGTAGCGTGCCAATTAAGCCTCCTTATTGCTTTCCCGGCTAAACAGTATTTCCAATCGGGGGACGCGAAGCATTTTCCGCAGTCCATTTATCATTTAAATTAACCCCTCAGCTAAATCATACCCTGCGTCGTTTGGGTGGACGGCAACCGTTGTGGGGAATGGGCGTCACGTCTTTGATCATGGTGACGTTGAACCCGGCGGCTTGAAGCGCCCGCAATGCCGATTCCCTGCCGGCACCGGGCCCCTTGACAAATACTTCAACGTTCCGCATGCCGTGATTGATGGCCTTTTTGGCGGCATCTTCGGCGGTCAGTTGGGCGGCAAAAGGGGTGCTCTTGCGAGAGCCTTTAAAGCCCACGACTCCGGCACTGGACCAGGAGACCACATTTCCGCCGGGATCGGTGATGGTCACGATGGTGTTGTTAAACGTCGATTGTATATGGACGACGCCGCTGGGAATATTCTTCTTCTCTCTCTTTTTGGTACGGATTTTACGTGGCATCTGTAACAGTCCTTAATGCTGATATGGGAGGTTACTTCTTGGTGGCGGAGCCCTTTTTCTTGACCGCGGTGCGCTTGGGCCCTTTGCGTGTTCGGGCATTGGTGCTGGTTCTTTGGCCGTGGACCGGCAGGCCTCTGCGGTGGCGCAGGCCGCGGTAGCAGCCAAGATCCATGAGCCGCTTGATATTCATGGAGACCTCGGTACGCAACTCGCCTTCAACTTTTATTTGACCATCGATGACTTGCCGGATGTCGTTGATCTCGGCATCGGTCAGATCATCGGTCAGGGTGCCGGGGTCTATTTTCAACTGTCCTAGTATTTTATTGGATGTAGATCGCCCGATACCATAGATATAGGTCAACCCGATCTCTACCCTTTTGCGTCTGGGCAAGTCGACGCCAGAAATACGTGCCAAAGTTTATCCTCCTCTAAGATAGCGGCTCTATCCTTGTCTTTGTTTATGCCGCTTGTTTTCACAAATGATGCGCACGACGCCTTTGCGCCGCACGACCTTGCACTTGACGCACATTTTTTTTACCGATGCCCTGACCTTCATGCTTTTTACTCCTTGGATCGAGATTATGCTTCCAGGGGCGTCGCGCTCCCCTCCCCTAAGCCCCTCCCGCCAGGACACCTAAGGGGTTCGTTGAGGCACTATTTGGAACGATAAGTGATCCGTCCACGCGTTAAATCGTAGGGTGAAAGCTCCACGGTCACCGTATCGCCGGGCAATATTTTTATAAAGTGCATCCGCATTTTGCCGCTGATGTGCGCCAGGACTTGATGCTTGTTTTCCAACTCCACTTTAAACATTGCGTTGGGCAATGTCTCAAGAACCGTGCCTTCTACTCGAATCGGTTCCTCTTTCGCCATGCTCCCCCCTGCTGCCGTAGTACCCTTTTAAAAAATGTTTTTACGCGACTCTACCTTCGTCCCTTGATGGGGCCTTTTTTTAGAAATCCTTCGTAGTGGCGGCTCAACATATGCGATTCCATCTGCCCCATGGTATCAATGGCTACGCCGACAACGATCAGCAGGGCCGTGCCCCCGAAGTAAAACGGAACATTGAATTTGCTGATCAGAAGGGTCGGTAAGACACAAACCGCCGAAACATAGGCCGCGCCGCCCAGCGTGATGCGCGTCAGCACGCGGTCGATATACTCCGCAGTACGTTTTCCCGGGCGTATGCCGGGAATGTAACCCCCGTTTTTCTTCATGTTGTCGGCCACATCCACCGGGTTGAATGTCACGGCGGTATAGAAGTAGCAAAAAAAGACGATGGCACCGACAAACAACAGGTTGTACCAGATCCCGCCGGGCTGCATAAGGTCCGTGAGATACCTCAGCCAGCCAACCTGCGTAAACTGCGCGATGGTGGCCGGGAACATCAGGATGGAGGATGCGAAAATCGGCGGAATAACACCCGCCGAGTTGATCTTCAGCGGCAGGTGCGTGCTCTGTCCGCCGTACATGCGACGGCCGACCACGCGCTTGGCGTACTGCACCGGAATGCGCCGCTGTCCCTGCTCCACGAATATGATGAAGCCGATTACCGCCAGCATCACCACAACCAGGATGACCACGGTGAATATGCCCATTTCATCCTGGCCCAACAACCGGAAGGTGTTGCCGATGGCGCCGGGCATGCGGGCTACGATGCCGGCGAAGATAATCAGCGAGATCCCGTTGCTGATCCCGCGCTCGGTGATCTGCTCTCCCAGCCACATGATAAAGGAGGTTCCGGCGGTCAGGGTGATCACCGTCATCAGGCGAAATGACCAACCCGGATCGAAGACCACCGGCGACCCGGTGGGAGACTGCATCCCCTCTAAGCCCACGGCGATGCCGAACCCCTGGATGATACTCAATACCACCGTGCCGTAGCGCGTATATTGGGTGATCTTCTTGCGTCCCGATTCACCCTCTTTTTTCAGCTGCTCAAGGTGGGGAATCACCACGGTGAGCAGTTGCAGGATAATCGAGGCGCTGATGTAGGGCATGATGCCCAGGGCGAAGACCGACAACTGTTCGAGGGCGCCGCCGGTGAACATGTTGACGACTCCGAAGATCGTCCCCTGCATGGAATCGAAAAACGATTTCAGGGCCAGCCCGTCGATCCCCGGCGTGGGTACGTGCACGCCGATACGATAGACTGCCAGCAGCGCGGCGGTGTATAGTATGCGCCGCTTGAGCTCGGGAATCTTGAATATATTGCCAAATCCACTGCCAACCATGTTCAGATCACCTCTACGGTGCCTCCGGCCGCTTCAATCTTCTCTTTGGCGCCGCGGCTGACGGCGTTGATTTTAACATTCAACGCTATGTCGAGCTCCCCCTGGCCGAGCAGCTTGATTCCGTCTCGTCGTCCCTTGACCAGTCCGTCGCGCACCAGGGCGGCTTCATCCACCACGCTCTGCTTTTCGAATCGCGCCAGATCGCGGATGTTGATCACCGCCATGCGTTTCTTGAATATATTGGTAAACCCACGCTTGGGAAGCCTGCGGTGCAGCGGCATTTGGCCGCCTTCAAAACCGGGGCGCACCCCGCCGCCTGAGCGGCTGTTGTGCCCTTTTGTGCCGCGTCCGGCGGTCTTGCCCCAACCGGAAGCAACGCCGCGGCCGAGCCGTTTGCGGTTCTTTGTCGAACCTTTGGCGGGTTTGAGTTGGTGCAGCTTCATGACTTGATCTCCTCGGCCTTTACCATGTGCGACACTTTGAAAATCATACCCCGGATGGCGGGGGTGTCTTCCAGACGGACCGTCTTATTGACTTTGGTCAGGCCCATGCCGCGCAACACCTTGCGATGCTTTTCGGGTCTGCCGATCATGCTCCTGACCAGAGTGATATCGATTTTGCCGGCCATGTCGATCTCCCTCAATATAGATCTTCGGCTTGCAGACCGCGACGCCTGGCCACCTGTTCGACGCTCTGCAGTTGCCGCAATCCTTGAATGGTTGCTTTAACGACATTGTGCGGATTGTTGCTGCCCATGATTTTCGTCAGAATATTTTGAACGCCGGCGGCTTCAAGAACCGCGCGCACTGCGCCGCCAGCAATCACTCCGGTACCTTCGGAGGCGGGCTTGAGCAGCACACGCCCGGCACCGAATCTACCGATAACCTGGTAGGGGATGGTGCCGTCTTTGATCTCCACCCGCTGCATGGTCTTTTTGGCCTTTTCGACTCCCTTACGTATGGCTTCGGGCACCTCGCCAGCCTTTCCGAGGCCGTACCCGATGGCGCCTTCGCCATCACCGACAACCACGATGGCGCTGAAGCTGAACCGTCGCCCGCCCTTGACCACCTTGGCCACGCGGTTGATGTGCACTACCTTATCAATTAATTCGGAATCTCCACTATCTTGCCTGTACAAGAGTTTGCCTCCTTATGAACCTGTTGCCACCATCTACAACTTCAACCCGGCTTCCCGGGCTCCGTCGGACAGCGCCTTGACCCGGCCGTGATAGAGAAAACCGTTGCGGTCGAAGACGACCTTCTGGACTCTTTTTTCCAGCGCACGCCGGGCCACCAGTTGGCCGACATAAGCGGCGGCGGCCGTTTTGCTTTTAAATTGGCCTTGTTCTTTAAACTCCTTCTCCACGCTGGATGCCGCCGCCACTGTTATGGCGCGGGTGTCATCAATGACCTGCGCGTAGACGTGTTTAGCGCTTCGGAAGACGGAGAGCCGCGGCTGACCAGATGTACCACGCACCTTCTTGCGAATACGCCTCCTGCGTTTGATCCTGGCGACTGCCCTTGGATTTGTGTTGCCCATGATAATCCCCGTATAGATGCTTAGGCCCAAGGCCTTGTAATAACTACAGGCCCTACTTGGTACCCTTCTTGCCGGCCTTGCGCTGAATATACTCTTCGGCGTACTTGATCCCTTTGCCCTTGTAGGGCTCGGGCGGCCGCAGTTGGCGGATACGCGCCGCGGTCTGACCTATGAGCTGCTTGTCGATGCCGGCCAGCTTCACGGTGTTATTTTTGTCGACAGTCGCGCTGATGCCCTCGGGCAAGGGAAAATCAACAGGATGCGAGAAGCCCAGGTTGAATACAATGCTCTTGCCCCTGGCCTCGGCCCGATAGCCGATGCCGTTGATTTCAAGTACGCGTTCAAAACCCTTGCTGACCCCCTCGACCATGTTGCTGATCAGGCTGCGGGTCATGCCCTGCAGCGCGGCGGTCTTGCGGTTGTTGTCACGCATACCCACGGTAATGGTCTGACCGTCTATGTGCAGATCAATTTTGGGATGGATCTGCTGCGTCAATGTACCGTTTGCCCCCTGGATCGTGACCACGCGCTGCTGGTAGCTGGCCTTGATTTTCTCAGGGATGGATATTGGCTTTTTTCCTACTCGCGACATCTTCTCTCACCTCTATTCGCACCGGCGGGTTTAAAAGATATTACAGATGACCTCCCCACCGACCTGCAACTTGCGGGCTTGGCGATCCGAAATAATTCCCCTGGAAGTCGATAGTACCGCAACCCCCATGCCGCTGAATACCGACTCGATCTCATTGGCGCCGACATACACCCGCCGGGACGGCTTGCTGACTCGTTTGATCTCCTGAATCACATGCTCCCTGGTATCGGTGTATTTAAGGTAGATCTTCAAGATCCCCTGCTTGCTGTCCTTGATGAATTTATAGTTACGGATATAGCCTTCGGTCTTCATCACTTTGGCCAATTCGATTTTAATCTTCGAAGCGGGAACATCCACGCTGTTAAATTTGACTCTGCCGGCGTTGCGAACTCTTGTCAGCATGTCGGCAATGGGGTCAGTCATAGCCATTGGTTCTCTCCGTTTATCTCGATTCGCTTCTCTGGGCTGGAGAAGATCACCAGCTCGATTTGATCACACCCGGCAGTTTGCCCTGGGAAGCCATCTTCCGAAAACAGATGCGGCAAATACCGAATTTCCTGATGAAGGCCCTCGGACGCCCGCATATGGGGCAGCGGTTATAGGCCCTGACCCGGAACTTGGGTTTACGTTGGGCCTTGATGCGCAGTGCTCTCTTAGCCAAGTCTACCTCCTTGAATACACTCCTATTTGCGGAAAGGCATGCCCATCAAGGTAAGCAATTCACGTCCCTCGTCGTCGTTCGCGGCGGATGTGACGATGGAGATGTTCATCCCCTTGATTTTATCGATCTTATCGTAGTCGATCTCGGGGAAGATAATTTGCTCCTTGATTCCCAGGGAGTAGTTGCCGGCTCCGTCGAATGCCTTGAGCGATATGCCGCGAAAGTCACGGACGCGCGGCAGGGCAATGTTCACCAATTTATTATAAAAATCATACATGCGCTTACGCCGCAGGGTCACCATGCAGCCGATGGGCATGCCCTCGCGCAGCTTGAAGGCCGCGATAGATTTTCTGGCGCGCGTGATGACCGGTTTCTGTCCGCAGATGACGGCCAGCTCGTCGACCGCCGAGTCGAGAATCTTGATATTCTGAATTGCCTCGCCCAGGCCCATGTTCAACACGATCTTCTCCAGACGGGGAACCTGGTGAATATTGGTGTACTTAAATTTCTCTTTAAGCTTAGGAACTACCTGCTGACTATAAAAGCTTTGAAGCTGGGACATGCATATCCTCCACAAGAAAACGAATGCGAAATCCGCGCCTAGGCATCAATCTGCTCGTTACATTTCCGGCATACGCGTGTTTTTTTACCATCATCGAGCCGTTGTATCTTGATCCGCGCCGGCTTGATGCACTTGCTGCACATCAACATCACATTGGACCCGTGAATCGAGGCTTCGCCCTCGACTATACCCCCCTGCCGATTTTTTCCCGTGGGGCGCACGTGGCGCTTGACGACGTTAATATTTTCAACCAGCAGGCGCTGTTTTTTGTGGTCCACTTTGAGGACCTTGCCGATCTTGCCGCTGTCTTTGCCGACCAGGACCTTAACCTTGTCATCTTTTTTTATATGGCACTTGTTCCTAAACATGGCGCATTACTCCATCACTGGCTAAAGGACCTCGGGAGCCAGGGAAACAATCTTCATGAAGCGCTTGGCTCGCAGCTCACGGGCAACGGGGCCGAAAATACGCGTGCCCAATGGTTCCCCCTGGTTGTTGATTAAGACGGCGGAGTTGTCGTCGAAGCGAATCGTTGAGCCGTCTGGACGCCGAACCTCTTTTGCCGTTCGTACCACTACCGCCCTTAGCACGTCTCCTTTTTTGGCCTTGGCGTGGGGAATGGCATCCTTGACGGAGACCACAATGATATCACCGAGGCTGGCGTAGCGGCGCTTGGACCCCCCCAACACCTTGATGCAGTACAAGACCCGCGCTCCCGAGTTGTCCGCCACCGTCAGTTTGGTTTCGCTCTGAATCATTTTCTCATCCCTCTACACCTAAACCGCCTTAGCGATAATTCGGCTCACACGCCATCTTTTACACTTGCTTAAGGGGCGGGATTCCGTAATTTCCACGCGGTCACCGATCCGGCAGGCGTTGTTGCCGTCATGGGCCATGAATTTATTGCGACGACGGATATATTTTTTATATAATGGATGCTTGACTAATCTTTCCACCTGCACGACGACGGTCTTGTCCATCTTGTTGCTGATGATGATGCCGTTGACCTCTCTTTTCATTCCACGTTTTTTCATATACGCCCTTAATTATCAGTCTGCTTAGCGTTTTGAGCCCCCTGGCCCAGGATCGTATAAATCCGCGCGATATCCTTGCGCGTCTGTTTCATCTTGCTGGGATTTTCAAGCTGTCCAACCTCATGCTGAAAACGCAAATTGAATAGCTCGTGCTTAAGTTCCAAGAGCTTTTGCCGCATCTGGTCGGTACTGAGATCCCTGATCTCCTGAGCTCTCATAACAGATCGCTCCTTTCGATGAAACGGGTCTTGACCGGCAGCTTGTGCATGGCCAGGCGCAAGGCTTCTTGGGCCACCTCTTTGGCAACGCCGGTCATCTCATACAATATGCGGCCGGGTTTGATCACGGCCACCCATCCTTCGGGAGCGCCCTTGCCCTTGCCCATGCGAACTTCGGCGGGTTTCCTCGTATATGGCTTGTCTGGAAAGATCCGAATCCAGATCTTGCCGCCCCTCTTGACATGGCGGGTCATGGCGATACGCGCGGCTTCGATCTGTTTTGAGCTGATATAGCCGCAGGCGGTGGCCTGCAAACCGAATTCCCCAAAGTTCAGGCTGGAGCCGCGGCTTGCCATGCCTCTCATTTTGCCTTTTTGCTGTTTGCGGTGTTTAACCTTTTTTGGGCTCAGCATAACGCTATCTCTCCTGATCGACCGAATCCACAACGGCGGGCAGGCTCTCTTGTCCCTGCCACGGCGAAAGGCTGCCTTTTAAAGCTCTTCCGAATCCTTTTTAAGAATTTCACCCTTGAAAATATATACTTTTACCCCGATGGCGCCATAGGTCGTGCGCGCTTCGGTAAAGCCGTAGTCGATATCGGCACGCAGGGTGTGCAAGGGAACACGCCCTTCGCGATACCATTCGGTACGGGCCATTTCGGCGCCGCCCAGCCGGCCGGCGCAGATGATCTTGACTCCTAAAGCGCCGAATCTCAAGGCGGATGTAACGCCGCGCTTCATGGCGCGCCGGAAGGCCACCCGGCGCTCGATCTGCACGGCCACATTCTCGGCCACCAGTTGGGCGTCGATCTCGGGCTTGCGCACTTCATGGATATCGATCATCACTTCCTGGGAGACCTGCTGTTCGATCTCCTTTTTCAAGCGCTCAATCTCCGAGCCCTTTTTGCCGATGACGATACCCGGACGGGCGGTATGAATTCGTAGCCGGATACGTTTGGCGCTGCGTTCTATCTCGATGCGGGAGATGCCGGCATGGTACAATTTCTTCTTGATGAACTTTCGCAAGTTGTAATCCATGCGAATGTAATCAGCGTATTTTTTGTCTGCATACCACCGGGAGTCCCAGGTTTTAACGGTTCCCAACCTGAATCCGATGGGATTGACTTTCTGACCCAAACTGCTACCTCCTTGTTAAGCTGACGGATCGGTCAAAACGACCGTCACATGGCTGGTGCGTTTTAAAATGCGCGACCCGCGCCCGCGCGCCCTGGCGCGGAAACGTTTTAACGTCGGGCCTTGACCGACGATCAGATTGCCCACCTCCAGCCGGTCTATATCGATGGCTGTCTGCTGGTCGGCATTGGCCACCGCCGAACGCAGCACCTTTTCGACGACCGCAGCCGCCTTCTGAGGCATGAACCTCAGCATTTGCAAGGCTTTTTCCACTGGCTGACCCTTTATGGCGTCCGCCAGCATGCGTACTTTTTGCGGCGAAACCCTTACGAACCGTGCGACTGCTCTAACTTCCATGATTGCCACTCCTTCAGGAACCGCTGCCTATTTGCGTTTCGATTTTCTGTCGGCGGCATGGCCATAGTAGGTTCGCGTGGGTGAGAATTCACCCAGCTTATGCCCCACCATGTTCTCGGTCACAAATACCGGAATAAATTTACGGCCGTTGTGCACGGCCAGTGTCAGTCCCACCATTTCAGGGATTATCGTGGACCGCCGCGACCAGGTCTTGATAACGCGGTTGCTCCTGGTCTCCTGGGCAACGGAAATCTTATTGAGCAATTTATCGTCGATGTACGGGCCTCTTTTCAATGACCGTGGCATAACTTCTCCTGTTTGATTGGCGCCCGGGCAGGATCGGCAATCACACGCTTGCCGCCGCCAATCGGCGCAACGCTTTATTTCCGCCGTTTGACGATATATCGATCAGTCTGTCTATTTTTACGCGTGCGGTACCCCTTGGTAGGCATCCCCCAGGGAGAGCAGGGATGGCGCCCGCCGGAGGAGCGGCCTTCGCCGCCGCCCATGGGATGGTCCACGGGATTCATGGCCACGCCCCTGACCTTGGGTCGCCGGCCTTTCCAGCGCGCCCGCCCGGCCTTGCCGAGCGTAATGTTCTCGTGCCTCAGGTTTCCCAGTTGGCCCACCGTGGCTTTGCACAACAGCAGCACCATGCGTACCTCTCCCGAGGGCAGCTTGACCAGGGCGTAGCGGTCTTCCTTGGCCATCAGTTGAGCATATCCGCCGGCGCCGCGGACGAGCTGGCCACCCTTGCCGAGTTTTAGTTCGATGTTATGGATATGGGTTCCCAGGGGAATGTTGGCCAGCGGCAGGGCATTGCCGGGTTTGATGTCGGCTTGCGGTCCAGAGACCACCTGGTCTCCCACCTTCAAATTCAACGGCGCCAGGATGTAGCGTTTTTCGCCATCCGCGTAATGCAGCAAGGCGATCCGGGCACTGCGATTGGGATCGTACTCGATAGTGGCGACCTTGGCCGGGACCCCGTCTTTGTTACGCTTGAAGTCGATGATGCGGTAATAGCGCTTATGGCCCCCGCCGCGACGGCGCAGCGTAATGCGTCCATGGTTGTTGCGGCCGGCGCTCTTTTTTAAAATTTTGACCAGACTCTTTTCCGGTGTCGTCTTGGTGATCTCCTCGAATGTCGCATAGGTCTGAAATCGCCGACCGGGAGAGGTTGGTTTTACTCTTCTTACCGCCATTGGGAAAGACTCCTAAGATTTAAGCCCCTTCGAAGAACTCGATACGCTCGCCGGGCATCAGGGTTACAATCGCTTTTTTCCAGTTGCGGCGCTTGCCAATGATGCGCCCCCGCCGCTTGGCCTTGCCCGTGACGTTCATGGTGCGGGCGCTGGCCACCTTGACGTTGAAAATTTGCGCCACAGCCCGCTGAACTTCAATGCGATTGGCGCGCGGATCGACCTCGAAGGTGACCTGATTGGCCTCATCCTTCTGAATATTGGTCTTTTCCGTAATTATAGGCCGCCGGATGATATCATAGTCGATCATGAGAGCAGCCTCCCTTCAATGCCCTTGAGGGCCTCTTGCAGCACAATCAGTTTGTCGTATTTTAAAATATCGTAGACATTGAGGCCCGCTGTGTGAATGACTTTTAAACCGGGAACATTGCGCGCGGAGAGCTCCAGATTTTTATGAGCCGCAAAGACGACGATCAGAGCCTTGGACACCCCCAACGCATCGACGGCGGCCACGAAATCCCTGGTTTTGATCCCGGGCAGATCGAAATTATCGACTACGAGCAGCTCCTCTTCCCGCAGCTTGCACGAAAGCGCCATTTTCAGCGCCAGCTTGCGCACCTTCTTAGGCACCTTGCGCTCATGGGAACGCGGATGAGGACCGAACGCTACGCCACCGCCACGCAGCAGCGGAGACTTGGCATTGCCCTTGCGAGCGCGGCCGGTTCCCTTCTGGCGGTACAACTTGCGTTGACTTCCGGTGATATCGGACCGGTTTTTCACGCAGGCCGTGCCGGAGCGTTTGGCCGCCAACTGGGCCGTGACCACCTGATGCAAGAGAGGCACTTTCACCGGCACGTCAAAGATCTCGTCCGGCAGCTCGGCCTGAGATACTTTAGCTCCTTGCATATTGAGCACATCTACTGCCGCCATATTTTTCCTCGTTCAAATCTATGTTTTTTGAAATTTGAGCTTTTTAAGCATCACCATCGCCTGGCGATGGCCAGGCACGGACCCTTTGACCAGGATTAAATTATCTTGCGGCCGTATATCGACAATTTCCAGGTTCCTGGCGGTTTTACGATCGGTTCCGAAGTGTCCCGGCATCTTCTTGCCCTTGATCACTTTTGCGGGCCACGCGCTGCATCCGATCGATCCGGGCACACGATGGCCCCTGACGCCATGAGTCGCCCGCATGCCGGAAAATCCGTGGCGTTTCATGACCCCGGCAAAACCGCGTCCCTTGGTTGTGCCGATGACGTCGATATGTTCGCCGACCTTAAAGAGGTCGAGACCCAGGCTCTGGCCGGGCTTGTAAGCCTCTGGATTGTCAACTGGCATTTCACGCACAAAGGCATGATTGGCACCGCCGCTCTTCCTGAAATGGCCCTGCAGGGGTTTGGTGGTCCGCCGGGCCTTTTTTTCGCCAGATCCGATCTGCAATGCCTTGTAGCCGTCCCGCTCTTCGGTCTTAACCTGCGTGACGATACAAGGCTTGGCCAGGATTACAGTCACCGGTAGATATTTTCCATCCGGGGTAAAGAAGCTCGTCATGCCCAGCTTTTTCCCAATCAGTCCTTTGCACATGGCTCATACTTTCCTGGGCGTAACTACTCAGAGTACTTCATCTTCGGCCCTTCAGGCCTTTCCATATAGC
>CAZGPF010000004.1:0-15350 GCA_964527275.1 uncultured Desulfosarcinaceae bacterium | reverse complement strand
TTTACCCCCTGTATCGACGGAATGCAAAATGGTTCGTTTAGCACCATTAAATCGTAGGCGCAAATACCAGGGTTCCTTATGGTCTATCTTACCAGAGGGCTTACCAGAGGGCTTACCAGAGGGCTTACCAGAGGTCATAGCATGGTCCTGTTTCATTGACATTCCAACAAAAAACAGGGCCTCGTAGCTCTCCACGCTCACCGTGTGGTGACAACAATAGCCCCATATCCCTCCCTCTGCAATTTTTGCAGGGTGGTCCCGGCGGCATCGCGGTTCTCGAAGGCTCCTACCCTTATGCGGTACCACACCTTCTTGCCGCCCCCCGCGCCGCTGGTCTGATAGGCAGGATAGCCTTTTTTACGTAGTTTGGCCACCAGGCGCTCCGCGCTCTGAATATCCCGGACCGCCGCCACCTGAACGGCGAAGCGGCCCTTGTCCGGTGCCACCGCTTTGGGGGGCGCGACCGCCGGTGCCGGCTTGGCTGCGGTTTCAGCGACAGGTTTGGGTGCCGGTACCTTTAGGCGTTTTGCTTCCCTGGGGGCCTTGAGCTCCTCATAAAAATCGAAATGGGGCTTCTCGGCGGACCGTCCCTCTACCTGTTTCCCGACGCCGGCCTGCTTTTGCACCATCTTGGCCTTCAACGTCGCAAGTTCCCGTCCCACGGACCCTTTTTCCATGTCCAGGGGTACGATACCTCGACCAACCATGACGCCCAGCACGAACATCCAGAGGGCGACAAAGAGAAAAAAAACGCTCCAGGTCACCAGCCTCTTGCGCGAGATTTGCACCCTTGCGGTCTGTTTTTTCTTTGCCAAAATCGCTACCTACATCTTATGGGGCGCGGTCACGCCGAGCAGGGCCAGGCCGTTGCGGATCACCGTTTGCACCGCCTGAACCAGGCAGAGACGGGTATCGGCCAACTGGCGCTCATCGACGAGCACCCGGTGGCGGTTGTAATAGGAGTGAAAAAGGGAGGCCAGGTGCATCAAGAAGTAGGTCACCCGGTGGGGGGCCAGGGCCGTGGCGCTGGATCGCACCACCTCGGGGTAACGCTCCATGGCCTTGATCAACTGAATCTCTTCGGGTTCCACGAGAAGTGTCGCGGCGGCGTTGTGCCACACCGCCGAGGCCCTGCCCTCTCGGGCCGCCTTGCGCCTTATGCTGGCGATCCGCGCGTGCACGTATTGCACGTAGTAGACTGGATTGTCATTGCTCTTCTGTTTGGCAACTTCCAGATCGAAATCGAGGGGGCTTTCGTAATCGCGGGTCAGGAAAATAAAGCGCGCCGCGTCTGCGCCGACTTCATCCACCACATCCTTGAGGCTCACGAATTCACCGGCCCGTGTGGACATGGCCACGGGCCGGCCACCACGCAGCAGGTTGACCAACTGTACCAGGATGACTTCGAACTGATCCCGCCGCTGGTCTCCGGCTTCAATGGCCGCAGTCATGCGCGGAATATAACCGTGATGATCTGCTCCCCAGACATCGATGACTTTGTGAAAACCGCGCCGATATTTGTTGCGGTGATAGGCGATGTCGGAGGCAAGGTAGGTGGTCTGGCCGTTGCGGCGCACCACCACGCGGTCCTTCTCATCGCCGAAGCGGCTGCTATTGAACCACCAGGCCCCGTCCTGCCAATAGACCATCTCCTGGCCCTTGAGCTCTTCCAGGGCCTGCTGCACCTCGTTGCGGTCGTAGAGTCCCTGCTCACTGAACCAGCAGTCATAACTCAGGCCGAAGCGCTCCAGATCTGCACGCATGTCGGCGATGATGGCATCGGCGGCAAAACGAGCGCAATGAGCCAGGGCCTTGTCTTGCTTCTCAATCAGGACCTTGCCCTGGTCGTCGATTACCGCCTGGGCCAATTGGCGGATATAGGCTCCCTGGTAGCACTCTGTGGGAAAGTCGACGGCCTCGCCTAGCAGCTCTTTGGCCCGCAGAAAAACCGAGCGCCCCAGGGTCTCGATCTGGCGTCCAGAGTCGTTGATATAGAACTCTCGCTGAACATCATAGCCGCAGGCGGAGAGAATATTGGCCACGCTGTCGCCCACGGCGGCACCCCGGCCGTGGCCCACGTGCAACGGCCCGGTAGGGTTGGCGCTGACAAATTCCACCTGTATTTTGAGACCCTTGCCGATGTTCGAAGCGCCATACCGCCTCTCCTGCTCCAGGACCTTTTTCACCAGGGGTGCCCATGCCTCGCGGCGGACGAAGAAGTTGATGAATCCCGGCCCGGCGATCTCCACGCGCTCTAGCAGGTTTTGGGTATCGTTCAGATGGTCGCTCACCACCTGGGCGATCCGGCGGGGCGCCATCTTTTGCGGCCTTGCCGACAGCAGGGCGAAATTGGTGGCCCAGTCGCCGTGGGCGCCGGCCTTGGGTTCTTCCACCTCAATGTCGGGAAACTCGGCCTTGGGCAGCGCGCCCGCCTGGTGGGCCCTATGCGCGGCTATGGTAATCAGTTCGACAATTTTTTGCTTCATGTGACCAAACGCAATCCTCTTTGCAACCCCAGCGGGGGAGTAGCGCAATATCTCCAAAGAGTAGCAGCCTGCGAGACGCCAATCAGTCCATCTCGGGGCAGACTCTCAAGGTAGACTTAGATAGAGAGTTTTACCCGGCAAGTCAAGGTTGGAACAGATGCTAAAAGCAGACTTTGACGAGTTTTGAATTGACTTTGGTCCATGGTTTCATTATGCCTTGCGCTTCAAGGTCGGGCATCTTCGCCTATGCAGTACCCGCGCACGGCTGGTGGGTTTCGCCGCCCTCAACAGGGCGGGTCGATAAATGACCTTTGAGAGTCAGGAAAAGGATGTGGAGATCGGCGTGGCAATGTAGCTGAAATGTAACTACTCAGAGCACTTCATCTTCGGCCCTTCAGGCCTTTCCATATAGCGATGCTATTATGAAAAGACCTGAATGACCGAACCTAAAGCACTCTGAGCAGTTACAGTTCGAGATACAATCGTTATAGTTCGTGCTTTTTTGTGCTTTTTGCCATTACGCTGAGTAGTTACTTTCAAATTAGATTTATCGCTGGAGCAATTACTTTTTCAGCTCGCCTAGGGCGCCAATGCGCTCAACTGTTGGAGAATCGAATCCATATCCCGGGGCAGGGGAGAGCTAAAGGTCAGCTGCCTTCCACTTATGGGGTGGCCTAAGCGCAAACAGGCGGCGTGCAGCATCTGCCGCGTTGCCTGGCTCAAAATTTGGTGAACATGCGGAAGGTTCCTGGCCAGCCTCGATAGGTGGCGCGCCGCGCCGTAGATCTTGTCTCCGGCCAAGGGGTGTCCCATCGATTGACAATGTACGCGAATCTGGTGGGTGCGGCCGGTTTTCAGATCTATTTTCAGCAGGGCGCTGGCATTGTATTTTGCCTGGATGCGCCACAGGGTTAAGGCCTCCCGCCCGCTTCGGCTGACCGTAGACATTCTTTTACGGTCCACGGGGTGGCGGCCCACCGGCAGGTCGATTTTGCCCTTCTCCTGGTCAGGCACGCCATGAACCAGGGCGAGGTATTGCTTGCGGATGGTACGGGCTTTGAACTGACGTGACAGCTCATGGTGGGCTGCGGCAGTTTTGGCGACGGCGATTACACCGGAAGTCTCTTTATCCAGGCGATGGACGATCCCGGGCCGCCGTTCTTCGCCGACCCCTTCCAGGTCGGGACAGTGGTAGAGCAGGCCGTTGACCAGGGTGCCGGAAAGGTGTCCGGCGGCTGGGTGGACCACCAGGCCCGATGGTTTGTTGACCACGATGAGACACTCGTCTTCGTAGAGCAGGTCGAGGTCCATGGGCTGGGCCTCTAGCACCAGTGGCCGGGGCGCCGGCAACTCGACGCGCACCACTTCCCGGAATTTGACTTTGTAACCTGGCTTGCGCTGGAATTCGTCGACGCTGACGCAGCCCCGACGGATCAGATGGGCGGCCAAAGATCGCGAGCAAGCGGGCACTCTTTTGCCAGCGCAGGCGTCAAGACGCATGCCGCTATCTTGAGCAGCGACGCTGAATTCAAAAACGCCGGGGGTCGAAATTTCTGGGGCGGGATTAATCTTATTCTGCGGGGGTAAAGAGGCCCTCGATCTCCTTGGCCACCGTCCCTTCGTCGGTTTCATTGGCCGTGGAGAGCTCCTTGACCAACAGGTTATGGGCCGTATCGTAGAGTTTGCGTTCGCCAAAGGATAGGTCCTTGGTCAGCCTGAGCAGGGACAAGTCCCGAAAGACCTCTGCGACCTCGTATAGCGAACCGGTTTTGATCTTGTCCATGTACTCCCGGTAGCGGCGGTTCCAGGTCTGCTTGTCGATGGTCAGCGACTTCTCGGACTTGATAACGTCAATGATCTTGGGAACCTCGTTCTTGGCCACCACATCTCTGAGGCCCACCGAATCTACGTTCCAGGTGGGAATCATGATTACCATGCCGTTTTCGAGAATTTTCATGATGTAGAAATCGTGCTCTTCACCATTTACCACCCGGGTTTCGATGGCATCGATGCGGCCTACGCCGTGGGCTGGATAGACGGCCAGGTCACCGATTTTGAAGCGTTTGGTCTTCGCTTTTGGAACGGCCGGTTTATCTTTATCTTTGCCTGAATTGTCTGTCATTAAAGCACCACTGTTGTGCAATTAGATGTGCATCTGCATGAGCGTTCAAATCGGCACAAAATATAGCATTCCAGCCACCAACATGCAAACGAAAAAAGGATCGACCCCGAAAGGCCGATCCTCTTGATTTACACGCCTTTGTTACAGGCGTTGGGGACTTAAATCAGATCAAAAACGGAACCATGAGTAGAGCCACGACGTTGAGGATCTTGATCATGGGGTTCACTGCGGGACCAGCGGTATCTTTGTAGGGGTCGCCTACGGTGTCGCCGGTAACGGCGGCTTTGTGGGCATCGGAGCCCTTACCGCCTAGGTGACCGTCTTCGATATATTTCTTGGCATTGTCCCAGGCCGCGCCGCCGGTGGTCATGGAGATGGCCACGAAGACGCCGGTGACGATGGAGCCGATGAGCAGACCACCGAGGGCAATTTTGCCCAGCAGGAAGCCGACGATCAGAGGCGCGGCAACCGGTAGGAGGGCCGGAACCAGCATCTCCTTGAGGGCGAACTTGGTGACGATGTCAACGCAGGCGCCGTAATCGGGCTTGGCGGTGCCTTCCATGATGCCAGGGATCTCGCGGAACTGGCGCCGAACCTCGTCTACAACCGCGCTGCCGGCATTACCAACGGCTTTCATGGCGATGGAGGCAAAGAGGTAGGGCAGCAGGCCGCCGAGGAAGAGGCCGATGATGACATTCACATCGGAGAGGTCGAAGGCCATAACGGTTTCGCCGTCGCCCTTTATCTGGAACTCCATAACGTAGGCGGAAAACAGAACCAAGGCTGCCAGGCCGGCGGAGCCGATGGCGTAACCCTTGGTCACGGCCTTGGTGGTGTTGCCCACGGCATCCAGGGGATCGGTGACGGCGCGTACCGATTCGTCCATCTCGGCCATTTCGGCGATGCCACCGGCGTTGTCGGTGATGGGGCCGTAGGCGTCGATGGCGATGACCATGCCGGTCATGGAGAGCATGGACATGGCCGCCATGGCGATGCCGTAAAGACCGGCGAAGTTGTAAGCCAGTAAGATGGCCAGACAGATGGCGATTACCGGCGCGGCGGTGGCCTGCATGGAGACGGCCAAACCGGAGATGATGTTGGTGCCGTGGCCCGTGGTGGAGGCCTCGGCAATGGCCTTAACCGGCGCATAGATGCCTGTATAGTACTCGGTGATGATGACGATTACGACGGTGAGTACAAGGCCGATGAGGGAGCAATAGTAGACGTTGAGCGCTGAAACGTCTCCCAGTCCGGTCATGTAGTGGTTGCAGGCAAAGAAGAAGGCGATCCCGGCCAGGATGGCGGAGCCGAACATGCCCTTGTAGAGCGCGCCCATAATGTAGTCGCTCTTGCCCAGACGGACAAAGAAAACAGCGATCATGGAGGCGACGATGGATATGGCGCCCAGGACCAGCGGAAACTCGGTGGCCATGGCATTGTTGGGAAACAGCAGGTGGCCGATGAGCATGGCGGCAACGGCGGTCACCGCGTAAGTCTCGAACAGGTCGGCGGCCATCCCGGCGCAGTCGCCCACGTTGTCGCCCACGTTGTCGGCGATGGTGGCCGGGTTGCGGGGATCATCCTCTGGGATGCCGGCTTCGACCTTGCCCACCAGGTCGGCGCCCACATCGGCACCCTTGGTGAAGATGCCGCCACCCAGACGGGCGAAGATGGAGATCAGGCTACCGCCAAATCCGAGTGCGACCAGGGCGATCACGTCATGAGTCAGGTGGTAGTAACCGGCAACGGCGGTCAGGGCCAGGCCGGCAACGATCATGCCGGTAACCGAGCCGCCCCTGAAGGCCATGGAGAGGCCGGCGGCCATGCCTTTTTTTGCGGCTTCGGCGGTACGCACGTTGGCCAGAACGGAAACGCGCATGCCGATGTAGCCAGCCAGGAAAGATGCCACTGCGCCAAGCAGAAAACCCATGGCGGTTTTCATGCCCATGGTGACGAAGATGACGATGAAGATGATGATGCCGGTAATGCCCATGCTTTTCATCTGGCGGTTGAGGTAGGCGATCGCGCCTTCCTGGATCGCACCAGCGATCTCCTGCATTTTTTCGTTGCCGGCCGGAGCGGCCTTAACGATACCGGCCAAGATTACTGAGAATACAATACCGATGGCGCCGATCAAAGTGCAGATCAACGGAATATTGCTCGTAACTGCTTCCATTTAGTCCTCCATATAGTTGTTAGCGCGATAGTTGTTAGCGCGGGATTTTGTTATATTGGTTCATGCTGGCTTTGGTTCCTTCAGATAAGATCGTTACGACCGCTTCGGTCGCCGTTTGGAGGATGCGGTCCCATGCTGCCAGTTCGTCACGGCTGAACGCAGTCAGCACGTGGTTGCTCACATCGGCACCGACTTGTGATCGCCCGACTCCCACGCGTAAACGGGCAAATTGGTCTCCACCAAAGGCATTCATCAACGATCTTATACCCTTGTGTCCTCCATCCCCCCCCTTCACTTTTATTTTTAATCTTTCATAAGCGAGATCGATATCGTCGTGAATAACGACCAGCGCCTCGCACTGAATCCTGAAATAATCGGCCAAGTGCCGTATGGGTGGACCGCCGCGGTTCATGTAAGTTTGGGGTTTGGCCAGGATCACTTCCACTCCGGCGATCCGTCCGCGCCCGAACAGGACGTCAAACTTGGACCGCGTGATCTCGATACCGAACTTTTCGGCCAGGGCCTCAAGGACCATGAATCCAGCATTGTGGCGCGTTAGGGCATATTCGCAGCCGGGATTCCCCAACCCGGCGACCAGGTAGACCCTATGTCGCGGCATTGTCTTTTCTTGCAACCCAGGGGTATTGGATTGGCTTACTCCCCGGTGCCCGCTTCGGCATCCTCTTCTGTCTCAGCCTCTTCACCCTCTTCGAGCTCTTCATCCTCCTCGACCTCCTCCTCCTCCTCTTCCAGGGCTTTGGGTGCCAGGATGGTGAGAATGGTGAAATCGACTTCATGAGGAATCTCTACATCGCCCTCGATCTTGATATCCTCGATATGCACGGAGTCTCCGATCTCAAGATCGGTGATGTCGATGGTAATCTCCTGGGGAATGGCATCAGGCAGACAAAAGACTTCCAGTTCACGACGGACGATCTGCAGCATGCCGCCCAATTCGACACCCGTAGCCATGCCGGTGGTGACTACCGGTACGTTGACCTTGATCTTGCGTTTCATGCTGACTTCGTAAAAATCGATGTGTAAAATGTCCTGGCTGACCGGATGGGTCTGCAACTCTTTAATCATGGCGGCCCTGGTGCCATCGCCGTCGTCGATTACCAGGTTGAAGATGGAGTGACCGACGCTGCCCGCTTTGATAAGCAGCTCTATATCGTGAGTATCGATGGAGAGCATGCCGGGCTCGGATTTTGGTCCGTACACGATAGCCGGGATGCGTCCCTGACGCCGGAGCGCGCGGGCCGGCCCGTTGCCTGTGGTTGTGCGGGTTGTGGCTTTGAGTTCTACGTTATCCAAGAGTCGTTCCTCCTTAAAATCATACGAACAATGATGCCACCGAATCTCCCCGGTAGATGCGCTTGATGGCCTTGCCCACCAGCTTGGAGATCGATAGTACTTTGATCTTATCAGATGCGGCGGCCTGGGGGGTAAGTGGTATGGTGTCGGTGACTATTACACTTTTGAGGGGTGATTTTTCAATGCGTTCCAGGGCCGGGCCGGAAAGCACCGGATGGGTGCAGCAGGCATGAACCTCCCGGGCGCCGCTTTGTATCAGAACGCTCGCGGCTTCGGTCAATGTGCCGGCGGTGTCGGTCATGTCGTCCAGAATGATGGCGGTTTTACCCTTGACGTCCCCGATGACGGCCATGGCCTTGGCTTCGTTGGGTGCAGGCCGCCGCTTATCGATGATGGCCAATTCGCTATCCAGGCGCTTGGCAAAGGCCCGTGCCCGTTCCACGCCGCCGGCATCGGGCGAGACAAGGATGATATCGTCACTGAAATTCTTTTTCATATATTTTAGCAGCACCGGCGCGGCAAACAGGTTGTCCACCGGAATATTGAAAAACCCCTGAATCTGACCGGCATGCAGATCGACTGTGATCAAACGGTTGACGCCGGCCATGGTGATCATGTCGGCCACCAACTTGGCGCTGATAGGCACCCGGGGAGATACTTTCTTGTCCTGGCGTGCGTAGCCGTAGTAAGGGATAACGGCTGTGATCCGGCCGGCCGATGCCCGTTTCAAGGCATCGCTCATCAAGAGAAGTTCCACCAGGTTGTCGTTGACCGGACGGCAGGTCGACTGGATGATAAAGACATCCTTCATGCGGACGTTCTCATCGATCTCGATCTGGATCTCACCGTCGCTGAAGTTGGACAGCTTGGCGCCGCCCATGGGCATTTCGAGGAAATCGCAAATTTTACGCGACAATTCGAGGTTTGAATTGCCAGAGAATATCCAGAAGTCATTCAGTTTTCTTCCCACGGCGACCACACATCCTTTTTAAGGCTCAAGACAACATTGAACAATATGGCTGGGGCGGGAGGATTCGAACCTCCGAATGCAGGAACCAAAATCCTGTGTCTTGCCACTTGACGACGCCCCAGCAATCAGCACCAAGCTCAAGGAAGCGCTAGGCGCCCTCCCGCAGCCGGATTAGGCCAGCAGTTCGGTTGCATACACCCGCCACTGATCGCGCCGCGCCAAGACCGCAGCCGCACGCTCAGCGGTTGCGGCATCGGCGAACAATCCAAATACCGCCGACCCGCTACCCGTCATCGAGGCACCCTTGGCACCTTGATTCAACAACCCCTTTTTTATCTCCTGAATTATGGGGAACTGATTTGCGACCACCTGCTCCAAGTCATTAAACAGGTGACGCTCAATATCAAATTTGCCATATTTGAAAGGAAGATACGTAAGCGGTTTTTCACACCTTGTCAATCCCAATTTGAGGTTTTTAAAGACCTCGGCGGTGGAGATGCCAAAGCCTGGATAGACCACCACAACCTTCCATGAGGGCAGGCTGGGGCAGGGTTCCAGCCGTTCGCCCACCCCCCTTGCCAGGGCTGGCCGGCCGTCGATGAAAAAGGGGACATCCGCGCCCAGTTCCAGGGCCAGAGCCAGCAGTCTGGAGCGGCTTAAGGGGTATCCATGGTGATGGTTGAGAGCGTTAAGGACCGCCGCAGCGTCGCTGCTGCCACCGCCCATTCCGGCGCCGACAGGGATGCGCTTAGTCAGGTGGACGCAGATGGATGGGGGGTCGATATGGGTCTGGTTGGCGAGAATTTGGTTGAACCGCAACCCGGCCTTCAGCGCCAGGTTGGACTGGTCACAGGGCACTCCGGCCTGGGAGCAGACGATTAGATTCCGCCCGCCTCCCAGACTTAGTTCCAGGGTGTCATAAAGCCCCACACAGCACATCAGGGTCCGCAGGTCGTGATAACCATCGGCTCTCTTGCCGACCACCTGAAGAGAGAGGTTGATCTTAGCCGGCGCCTGAATCTCCATCTTCCGACGCAATCAACCCTTCGCCTTGACGTAAAGCATTCTTAATTCGTACAGGATGTTCTTGAGAATATTCTCTTCGTCGCTGGTGAGATTGCCCCTGGTTTTCTCTTCGATCATGGCCAGCAGATCGATACTCTGCTGGACCAGGGGGAGATTTTTACTCTTCTTGCCGCCGCCGGCTGGATCGTTAAGCATTCCCAGTTGAACCAGAGCGGATGAGTTGATCGACATCACGAAGGTGGCGAAGTCGATCCTCGGCAGGAGATGGGCCTGCTCCCCGCTCGCGCCTGCGGACGGATTTTGGGCTCCGGTCTCTTGTGTCATGACAGCTCCCGTCTTCTTTTCGGAATGTATCCCTAAAACTCCAGCGCAATAATGCTCTTGATCGTCTTCAACCCCTGTAGCTGTTCAATCACTTGCGGTGATATGGAGGTGTCGGTGCAAAGGAAAATTATATTGCGGTCGCCTCCCTCCTCCTGTCCCACCTGCATGCGGGCGATATTGATCTTATGCTGGCCGAGAGTGGTGCCGATCTCCCCGATCGACCCGGGAACGTCGAGATTGTAAATCAGCGCCATGTGGCCCAGGGGTATCATCTCCAGGCGAAAGGTATTGATCCTGACGATACGGACATCTTGTTTGCCGAACACGGTGCCGGCCACCAGGCTGTCGCCTTCGGTGGTGATAACCTTGACCCGCATCAGGGTATTGTACTCCTCATGGCCGGCGATGGTAGCCTCGGCCACTTTGATGCCGCGGCCATTGGCGATGACATGGGCGTTGACGAAGTTGACAAGTTCCTGGACCATGGGAGTCAACAGCCCCTTGAGCAGGGCCGTGGTTATGGGCGACAGGTCCACGCCCTTGAAATCTCCGTAGTACTCAACGACCACCTCTTTGGGTGGGCCGCTGATAAGCTGGGCCTGAAGCGTGCCGATCATCTCGGCCAGCCTGATATAGGGCCCTACCTGCTCCAAGGCTTTACCGGTGACCGAAGAGGTGTTGACGGCGTTTATAATGGTTCCGCTGGACAGGTACTGAATAATCTGGTCGGCTACCATGACGGCGACGTTGGCCTGGGCCTCCCTGGTCGAAGCTCCCAGATGGGGCGTGCAGATCACCTGGTCCAGGGCCAGGAGGGGGTTGTCGCGGGGGGGCGGCTCGGTCTCGAACACGTCGAGGGCCGCACCGGCCACCTTGCCGGCGACAATGGCGGCATGCAGATCGGCCTCATCGACGATGCCTCCCCGGGCGCAATTGATCAGCATGACACCGTCTTGCATGCGGTCGAAGGCCGCCTGGTCCAACAGCTTCTGCGTACTTTTCATCTTGGGTACATGGATGGTGATGTAATCCGAGCGCCTGTACAACTCGTCCAGGGTCACCGCTTCATAGCCGTCCTGCTCGATCTTATCGGGGGTCACGAAAGGGTCATGGATGATCACCCCCATGCGCAATCCCCGGGCGCGATCAGCTACAATCGAACCGATCTTGCCGTAACCGATGACTCCCAGCGTCTTCTTATAGACCTCCTGTCCCTGGAGTCTCTTTTTTTCCCAGCGGCCATTCTTCAAAGTGAAGGTGCCTTCCGGGATGTTGCGGCTCAGGGCCAGCATCATGGAGATGGCGTGTTCCGCGGTGGTGATGACGTTTCCCGTGGGGGTGTTCATCACCACCACACCACGCTTGGTGGCCGCCGGAATATCGACGTTGTCCAGGCCGATACCGGCGCGGCCGACCACCTTCAGGTTGGTGGCCGCTTCGAGCAGCTCCTCGGTTACCTTGGTGGCGCTGCGTATCACCAGGCCGTTGTAAGGGCCGATAATCTCTTTCAGGGCTGCGGGTTCCAGGCCAGTCTTGACATCAACCTCGATCCCTTCGGCGGCCTCAAACATCTCAATTCCGACCTCACCCAGATTGTCGCTGACGAGCACCTTCATTTTTTATCCTTTCTTGACCCTTGCTCTCCAGGCTACTTCTTCTCTTCTTTGTTCACCTCTTCAAAATCCGCGTCAACCACGTCGTCATCCGCATCGGATTTGGCATCGGCCCCCTGTTCGGTGCCGGCCTCGGCACCCGGGGCGCCCTGTTCGGCCCCAGCGGTTTGTTGGTACATGGCCTCGGCCAATTTGTGGGATGCCTGTGTCAAGGCCTCGCTCCTCGATTGGATCGCGGCGGCGTCATCACCCTTCAGGGCCGTCTTCAGATCGTTCATGGCGCTTTCGACATTGCCGCGGGTTTCGGCTTCCACCTTGTCGCCTAGATCCTTGAGCGATTTTTCCGTGGCGTACATCAGGCTATCAGCGTGGTTGCGGGCATCAATGAGCTCTTTTTTCTTCTTGTCATCCTCGGCATGCAGTTCGGCATCCTTGATGGCCGCATCGATCTCCTCTTTGGTCAGACCGCTGGAGGCCGTGATCTGGATCGACTGCTCCTTACCGGTGGCCATATCCTTCGCCGATACGTTGACAATCCCATTGGCGTCGATATCGAAGGTGACCTCAATTTGGGGTACGCCGCGCGGCGCCGGCGGAATACCTACGAGCTCGAATCGGCCCAGGGTCTTGTTGCTGCCGGCCATCTCCCGCTCGCCTTGGAGCACATGGATCGACACGGCCGGTTGGTTGTCCGCCGCCGTGGAGAAGACCTGGCTCTTGCGCGTGGGAATGGTCGTGTTTTTATCGATCAGACGGGTCATGACCGACCCTAGGGTTTCGATCCCCAGCGATAGCGGTGTCACATCAAGCAGCAGGACATCCTTGACATCGCCCTTGAGCACGCCGCCCTGGATGGCGGCACCCACGGCTACCACCTCATCAGGGTTTACGCCTCGGTTGGGGGTCTTGCCGAAGATGGTCTTGACGCGCTCCTGGACCGCCGGCATGCGCGTCATGCCGCCCACCAGGATCACCTCGTTGATGTCCGCAGATTTCAAACCGGCATCCTTGAGCGCCGTGCGGCAGGGATTTTCCAGGTTGTGGAGCAGATCGGATACCAGTGATTCGAGTTTGGCGCGTGTGATTTTTACGTTCAGATGCTTGGGGCCGCTGGCATCAGCGGTGATAAAAGGCAAGTTGACATCGGTCTCCATGGAGGTGGAGAGTTCCATCTTGGCCTTCTCGGCCGCCTCCTTGAGCCGTTGCAGGGCCATCTTGTCTCCGCGCAGGTCGATGCCTTGATCTTTCTGAAATTCGCCGGCCAGAAAATCGATGAGCCGCAGGTCGAAATCCTCGCCTCCCAGGTGGGTGTCACCGTTGGTCGACTTGACCTCGAAGACACCTTCGCCGATCTCCAGGATGGAGACATCGAAGGTACCACCGCCCAGGTCGAACACCACGATCTTCTCTTCGCGACGCTTGTCCAGACCGTAGGCCAGTGAGGCTGCCGTGGGCTCGTTGATAATCCGCTGCACATTCAGGCCGGCGATCTTGCCGGCGTCTTTGGTGGCCTGGCGCTGGCTGTCATTGAAGTAGGCCGGTACGGTGATCACCGCGTCGGTCACCGGCTCGCCCAGGTACTCCTCGGCATATTTCTTGATGAAGGAGAGGACAAAAGAGGAAACCTCCGCCGGGCTGTGGAGGTTGTCACGCATGTTGATGCGCACACCGCCATTATCCGCCCTTTTAATTTGATAAGGCAATACCTTGATGTCGCTCTGCACCACGTTGGAATCAAATTTACGACCGATGAGACGTTTGACTCCAAAGACGGTGAATTCTGGATTGGTGATGGCCTGACGCTTGGCCGTCTGCCCCACCAACCGCTCCCCACTTTCCGATACCGCCACAACGGATGGGGTGGTGCGCCCACCATCGGAATTGGTAATAACCTTGGCGTCCCCGCCGTCCATTACCGCGACACATGAATTGGTGGTTCCCAAGTCAATTCCTATAATCTTACCCATTTGATCTCCTCCTTAATTCAACCTTTATCGTCGCTCTTGGCCTTGGACACCACAACCATAGCCGGCCGCACCAGCCTCTCATGCAGGGTGTATCCTCGCTGCACTTCACGGATCACCGTGTTGGCAGGTTGATCGGCGCTCTCTTCCTGCATCATGGCCTGGTGAAAATTAGGGTCGAACGCTTCGCCCAACGCATTAACCGGTTTGACATGATTGCGCTCCAATATCTTCATGACCTCGTTCAGCGTCATATCGATGCCCTGAAGCAGGGGATCATCCTCGCCATCAACGCGCGGGGCCGATTCGATGGCCCGCTCGAGGTTGTCCACTACGGCCAGCAGCTCAAGGACAAACTTCTCATTGGCGAATTTGACCAGCTCCCGCATCTCCCGCGAAGCTCTTTTCTTATAGTTGTCGAACTCCGCCGACACTCTCAGGAGACGGTCGTAATACTCTTGAGCTTTCTGTTCCGCGGCCTGGAGGCTCTCTGCGGGATCGACATCTCTCTCTGCGGCCTCCAAGTCAGCGGAAGTCTGTGACTCTGGTGGTGAGTCAGTGGCGGCTTCGGTTACTTCAGGATCTTGCTGGCCATTCTCGTCTTCAAGCTCAACTCGTACTTTTTTTTTCATACTCGGCATGACCCCTGCTTATGGCTTTTTGTTACCATGCTTATTTAGTAACTACTCAGAGCACTTCATCTTCGGCCCTTCAGGCCTTTCCATATAGCGATGCTATTATGAAAAGACCTGAATGACCGAACCTAAAGCACTCTGAGCAGTTACAGTTCGAGATAGAATTGTTGCAGTTCGTGCTTTTTTGTGCTTTTTGCCATTACGCTGAGTAGTTACCTTATTTATTGATTATCTTGTCGAAAAGTCTCTCAAGAAAAAATCGATAAGAACATAAGACTGCCTGAACTGATGTCAAGGACGGTGTTTTGCCGGTCTGCGACCTGGTTCAAGGTCCTATTTTGGAACCCCTGCTGGAACATGGGGGCGGGATATTGCTGCATCACGTTGTTGGGGTGGCATCACGGGTAAGATCGATCTGGTTGTGCACCCTCTGTCGAGCCGCCTTAAGGCCCATCCGCCCTGCATTGACCGGGATCGATTCGCGACACAGCCCGTATCGTTTATCGCTGCTTCCTTCCGGACCTGACGAGGTTCGCGACCGTCTGTTGCGCGGCGGCCGGTCGGCAAGGCTGATTGGCGTGGGCAAAGCCCTCAAGAGGGAATTTGGTCCCGCGTGAAGCGGATTTCGGGTTCAGGACACCGCTAGCTCCCCACCTAGCACAACCAGGCCGCAATTATAGGAACGCGGTTGCTCGATTTCAAGAAGAAAAAATATTCTCT
>CAZGPF010000003.1:0-16993 GCA_964527275.1 uncultured Desulfosarcinaceae bacterium | reverse complement strand
CAGCGTAACTACTCAGCGTAATGGCAAAAAGCACAAAAAAGCACGAACTATAACGATTGTATCTCGAACTGTAACTGCTCAGAGTGCTTTAGGTTCGGTCATTCAGGTCTTTTCATAATAGCATCGCTATATGGAAAGGCCTGAAGGGCCGAAGATGAAGTACTCTGAGTAGTTACAAATCAGCCTCTTAATTCTCCGCCTCCTCCTGGGCCACCAGCGCCTCGCAAAGGGCGATATATTGCAGCGCCTGGTGGTGAATGCCCATGTCGGGATAGTTGGTGATTAGCGCCCTGAAGCGTCCCAGCGCGGCTTTGTAATTCCTGGCTTTATAGTAGAATTGGCCCACATAGAAGTCGTGGGCGGCCAGGCTTTGCAGGCATTTGGCGATATGGGTTTGCGCCCTGGCGGCATAAGCGTCGTCTGGATACTGGCGCTTGAGTCGGCGGAAGACCTCCAGGGCCTTCCTGGCCGGTGTCTGATCGCGGTCGATGGAATCGATCTGTTCGTAATAGCAGCGGCCCATCTGGTAAATGACGTAGGCCATGGCCGCGTTAGTCGGATGGAGCTGCTCGAACTCCTCATAGGCCAGGACGGCCTCGTTATAGGCCTTTAGCCGATAGTGTGCATCGGCGATCTTCAGCTCCGCTTGAATGGCGAACTTGCTGAAAGGATACCAATCCTTGAGCTGCTCGAAGTTTTTGATGGCACTGCTGTATTGGCCGCCCTCGAAGGCCTCCACTCCGTCCTGAATCAGAACCTGAGCCGGTTTCTCCTCGTTTTTCAACTGTGAGCAGCCCCAACCCAGCGCGAGAAGGAGGGCCAGAAATATAATGGTTACGACTCTTGGCATGCTGTTTTAGGTCCCAACTCTTTTGCCGACACGCCCTGCAGGCTCCTTGCATCCGGCCGGGAATGCGGGGCGGCCCTGCGCCAGGCCTCTATTTGGGAGGGGTTGTCTACACAAGGTCCTTGATGGTGGCTTCCAGTTTCGATTTTGCTACCATGCCGGTGATCTGCTCGACCACCTCGCCCTCTTTGAAAAAGATAAGGGTCGGGATGGCTTTAATGCCGAATTTGCCTGGCGTGACAGGGTTGTCGTCCACATTGCATTTCGTAAATTTGATCTTCTCGCCGTAGGTGCCGGCAAGGTTTTCGAGCAGCGGGGTAATGGCCCTGCACGGTCCGCACCAGGGCGCCCAAAAGTCCACGACAGCCGGCTTGTCAGATTTTACGATTTCAGCCTCGAAGCTGCTGTCTTCGATATCCAAGATTCCCTGTGACATAGCTATGATTTCCTTTCCATGGGGACGGTTAAAATAGTGCGCACTAAATAGTATGCTGCCCCGGGGTTGTCAACCTTGAGACAGGAGCCGCAGCAATTCCAGGGTGAGGGTGACACCTTGCGCCGTTTCCCATGCTTCAGTCTGGAAGCCGGCTGCAAGGTGGTCGTTTTGTAACTACTCAGCGTAATGGCAAAAAGCACAAAAAAAGCACGAACTGTAACTATTCTATCTCGAACTGTAACTGCTCAGAGTGCTTTAGGTTCGGCCATTCAGGTCTTTTCATAATAGTAACGCTATATGGAAAGGCCTGAAGGGCCGAAGATGAAGTGCTCTGAGTAGTTACCTCGTTTTTTGACACCCCTGGGCAGGTCTGATAGCCATGGATTAAGCCGTAATGAGACAAGGAGGAGCTTGATGAGACGCAAGATTCGTATTGGCGCACTGATTTCCGGAGGAGGCACCAACCTGCAGGCGGTGATCGACGCCTGTGAAGAGGGCCGCATCGACGGCCACATGGTTTTCGTGGGGTCGGACAAGTCCGACGCGCGCGGCCTTGAGCGGGCCGCCAACCACTCTATAGCCACATTCGTGGTGGACTATGGCCAAATCATCCGGCAGTATCGCGCCGCGCCCAAGGATCTTTGCCGGCCCGACGATTTTGATCTGCAGGAGGTGCGGCAAAAGCAGGGTTTTTTCGATTCCCGGGCCGACGCCCAAAAAGTGGCGGCCTTTCTCACCACCCGCGCGGTTGCCGAACGTCGCCTGCTCGACGCCATGGCCGATCTCCCCGTGGATCTGTTGATCCTGGCCGGTTTCATGCGCAACCTGACGCCCTACTTCATCGACCGCTTCAACATCGATCCCGGCCGGCCTCGGATCATGAACATCCACCCGGCCCTGCTGCCCTCTTTTCCGGGAGTGGATGGCTACGGCGACACCTATCGCTATGGCTGCAAGGTGGGGGGTTGCACAGTGCACTTCATCGATTATGGCGAGGATTCCGGCCCCATCATCGGCCAGAAGGCATTTGCCATCCAGGAAGGCGACGACCTGGCCGCGATACAGAAGCGGGGGCTCGAACTGGAGTGGCAACTCTATCCAGAGTGTATCCAGTTGTTTGCCCAAGACAGGCTCGCCGTGGTCGTCCTGACCCACGCCTTGGCAAACAGTCAGATCATGCAGCGCAAGGTGGTGCGGGTAGGCTATAAATAGCGCATCATCATGGGAAAGGCGACAAAGGTGCCCACCGAACTGCCGAGGTTGGTGAAGATGACCACCAGCAGGATACGGGTCACCCTGTTGCGCCAAAACCCCTTCAGGGAGAGGATGTCGCTTTGCAGGTGTTCGAAATCCCTTACCTTGGGTTTACGCGTAAAGGCCTCAACCAGGCCGGCAACCCAGCCGGCGGCGATCATGGGATTGAGTGAGGTCAGGGGCGCGGCCAGCACCGACGAGAGGATGGTGAGGGGATGGGCCATTGCCAGCAGGGCGCCGATGCCGGCCAGAATGCCGTTGGCGCCGATCCACCACATTAGCATGCCGGTGCCGGCATGTGGGCCACCCACGAAAAAACCGTAGACCAGAAATGCCGCGATGATGGTGGGAATCATCCATTTGATAACCCGGCCTAGGCGGCCTTTGGGGGGCATCGCCTCCAGAGGGTCCAATTCGATAGGCTCTTCCCAGCTACTCAATATTCCCGGCACATGACCGGCGCCCACGACGGCCACGATCTTCTTGCCCGGGGCGCTGCGGATCTTCTCGGTTAGGTACTGGTCGCGTTCATCGATCAAGACCTGGCGCAGAGCGGGCATCGATTGACCCACTTCACTTAAGACCGCCTCCAGCACATCCTGCTGCTTCATGCGCTCCACATCCTCTTCATCGAGCGTCTCTATTTCGCCAAATGAGAGCAGCAACTGAAAGGTTAATTTGAGGCGCGACAAGAGCCCCATCTGCCGCCAGGTACGCGCCAGGGTGACGCGCACATCGCGGTCTGCCAGGTGAATCCGGGCATCCAGGGCCTGGGCCGATTCGATGGCCTGGATCATCTCCTGTCCGGGGCGAATGTCCAGTTTGGCGGCTATGCGTCTCTGAAAGGCAGTCAGTATAAGGTTGGAGAGGATTAGAAACGCTTTCTTCTCCCGGATTACCTTGACGATATCCATGTTCCGCCAGCGGTCCTGCTGGCTGAGGGCCTGGTGGCGTCCGGGGCACAACTCCACGCAGACGGTATCGGGCCGCTCTTCGGCGATCACGGTTTTGACCAGTTCGACACTCTGGTGTGAGACATGGGCTGTGCCTATGAGCACGATCTCTTTATCTTCGCAGGTGAGCCGGTGGACGGGATCTTGATTGTCTGTAGATTTCATCGCTTATAAGGTTGCCTTTTGATGGTGTTTTTTAAGAGCTAGGTTTCCAAGTCGAAAATCGTAGCCAATATATATGCTTTGGCGATTATGTCAATCAACCCCGGCAAGGAGTCCGGGGCAGCCATGCAATCTTGCCCTGGCATCAACCAAAGCGGTTATTATGACGATATCAAGAGGGAAAAATCCTTGCGACCCGGCTATCCGGGGCCGCTGCCGACATAGTTCCAAGAGGTATGCATGCTGATTCACGATGATATCTTTGCGTGGCAGGGGTTCGGGGGACGGCTCGATCTGGCCGGCGGCAAATGCCGTCTGCGGATCTTCGACCTGACCCAAGCGAGTAAAAAGGGTGTTCTGCTGCTAAAACCGCTGGTCGTAGTGGTGTCTGAGCTGCCCGGCCAAAAGACCCACATGCAGAGAGTTTCGGTACGTAGTTGCATTAGCCATATCGCCACCAGCGTGGCACGGCCTTTCAAGCTCAATCCTCGGCGCATGGTCTTCGTTGTGTACTATCCGCCTTCGAACTATGGACGCAGCGATCAGCATCAGGTGGCGGCAAAATACGAGCGGGTAGAGTTTCAATGGCACGACGATAAGGCCATGCATCCCAAATGGCGCTCTCTTGCGCCGCCCCTGCTCGATATCGTCATCCGCTTGCTCGCCGAGACTCCCTGATTTGAACCCGGAACCTTGAAAATAGGACCCTTAATCGCGGCACACCCCGCAGATGCGGCACTTTTGCGGGTCCATGGGGCACGGCTTGGAGGTCTGGGCCTTTAGGGAGCGGCGATATTCGCGCCACAGAAAGTCTTTGTCGATGCCGTGGTCGATGAAATCCCATGGCAGGCGTTCCCGGCGCTCCCTTTGGCGGCGCGCATAAAAATCGGTATCCAGAGAGGCTCCCTTGAAGGTCTGGGGCCAGTTGCCCTTGTTGGCATGCGCCTGGATAAGCAGGCCGGCCACCCGACGGTCGCCGCGGGCTAGCAGGGCCTGCAGGTAGGCTTGGCGCGGCACCTCGGCTTTGACCCGCACGTTGGCTACCCGGTTGAGTCCCTGCTTGATCTTTTTGAGCTTCTGTTTCAACGCCCTGACGCTCTCCATGGCGCTCCATTGAAAGGGCGTAGAGGGTTTAGGTACAAAGCAGTTGAGGCTGACGGTGATCGATCCCATGCGTCCTCTTGCCCGGCTGGCACGCAGGAAGCGACTCTTGATGCGCTTGACCAGCGTGACGATGGCCGTGATATCTTCGGCTTGCTCCGTGGGCAGTCCGGCCATGAAGTAGAGTTTTAAATTGGGGATGCCGCCGGCGACGAGTCTCTCTGCGGCGGTGAGAATATCTTCTTCGGTAAGACCCTTGTTGAGCACCCGTCTTAGACGCTGCGAGCCGACTTCGGGCGCGATGGCGGCGGTCTTCAGGCGTCCGGAACGCAGCGCGGCGATCAGGGTATCATCCAGGACATCGGCCCGCAGCGAGCTGAAGGCCAGTTGCAGGTCCAGCGTCTGGCCGTGGGCGCAAAGGGCTTTCAGATCGGGCAGGTCCGATACGGCCGTTCCCACAAGCCCGATCTTGCGCGTGCCGGCGGCGCCCTTGCGCATGCTTTTCAGCAAGGCCGGCAAGGGGCGGGTGCGGGGGATGCGATATATGAATCCGGCGGCGCAGAAACGGCAGCCGCGAGGGCAGCCTCGGCTGACCTCAATCAGGTGGGCATCTTCGAAACCGGCGTGGGGGGTCACCACCGTACTCACGGTGTCGAATTTCTCCAGATGGGGCGCATAGACTCTCTGGATTTTCGCGGGCACCGCCGCCTGGGCTTCGAAGTCGCTCAAGGTGCCGTCTTTAGCGTAGCGCGGCGCGTAGAAGGCGGGAACATACGCGCCGGGAACATCGCGCGCCAGCTCGAGAAGCATGGCGCGGCGTTCCCGGCGCGGATCGAAGCGCTGGATAAACGCGGGCAGGGTGACCTCCGCTTCGCCGAGCAGAAAACAGTCGATCAGGGGTGCCAGGGGTTCGGGATTTAGAAAAACGGCCACTCCCCCGGCCAGGATAAGGGGGAGGGGGGTTCCGCGCTGGGCGGAGAGCAGGGGGAGGGCCGTTTTTTGCAGCAGGGTCAGTACATTGGGGTAGTCGTTTTCAAATGCGAGGGAGAAGGCCACACAGTCGAAATCATTAAGCCGCCGTCCCGATTCCAGCGTGACCACGGGGTGATCGCCCCGATCCGCTTCCGGCAGAAAGGCGCGTTCGCAGACAACCTGATACGGCGCGTTCAGCAGTCGATAGACCGTCTGGAATCCCAGGTTGGCCATGGCCACGCCATAGACGTTGGGGTATACCAGCGCTATCCGAACCCGCTTGCGCCAGCGTTTAAAAATCGTTCCGCTCTCTGCGGCGAGCCTTTCTCTTCTCAGTCTAGCGTTCAAAGATGCCATCAGCCCGCTCCCTCTGGCGGGGCCGGCACCCAACCAGATTCAGGGGCTGCGGCCGACGGTGCGGCACAATTAATTTTCATTTGATAGCATGTGCACAACCCCGCTAGTCCGCCTTGCGGCGTAAGAAGGTCGGCAAGTCCAGATCCTCCTTGTCGAATCTCTCGCCAGATTGGTTGTCTGCATCCTTCATACGCTGGAATGTGGGCAGGTCATAGTTGGTGTTATCCGGCGACTTGCTATGTCGGTATTTACGGCCCAGGGTGTAATCTTTGGGATTGGGCGGCTTCTCGCCTTTTCGGATGTCTTCGATGCCGGTGGCAATCACGGTGATCCGTATCTCATCGGCCATATCGTCGTCGATCACCGAACCCCAGATAATTTCGGCCTTATCACCCACCTCTTTGTGGATGCGGTCCGAGGATTTGGCCATCTCGTCCATGGTGAGGTCGCTGCTGGAGGTGATGTTCATCAGTACGCCCTTGGCGCCATCGATCTTGACATCTTCCAGCAGAGGATGGGAGATGGCGCGTTCGGCCGCATCCAGGGCGCGGTTTTCGCCACGGGCTATGCCGATGCCCATGAGGGCCATGCCGGCCTTGGCCATGGTGGTTCTGACGTCGGCGAAATCTAGGTTCACAAGCCCCGGCCGAATAATCAGGTCGGTGATGCCTTTAACCGAGTGCAGCAGGACCTCATCAGCGAGCTTAAACATTTCCAACAGCGTGGTTTCCTTGGATGCCAGGCCGAGGAGGCGGTTGTTGGGGATGGTGATCACCGTATCGGCCAGCCCTTTTAGCTTGGCGATACCCTCTTCGGCAACGCGGGCGCGTTTCAGGCCCTCGAATTTGAAGGGCCGCGTGACAACGGCCACGGTTAAGATCCCCAACTCCTTGCAGAGGCCGGCGATGACCGGGGCCGCGCCCGTGCCGGTCCCGCCGCCGAAACCGGCTGTGATGAATACCATGTGACTCTCGCCTAACGCGGCCTTGAGTACGCTGCTGGTCTCATGGGCGGCGTCGCGTCCGACCTGGGGATCAGCCCCCGCACCCAGCCCGGAGGTCAACTGTTCGCCAATCTGGATCTTCTTCTCGGCCTTGGAGCTGTCCAGAGCCTGCAAGTCGGTGTTGGCGACGATGTATTGAACCCCCTGCAAATTGTTGGTTATCATGTTGTTGACGGCATTACCGCCAGCGCCGCCTACCCCTACTACTTTGATTTTGGCCGAATTTTCGGTCTCTACGTAACTGAACACGATGCCCCCCTTTATCCTTTGGTCCTTTTTTGCATCTATTTAGAATACTTCTTGGAACCATTTCTTCATCCGCAGGATGATGGTGTCGAAGATATTATTCTCGTTAATCCGGAACCTCTTATCGGCTGTCTCTTTTGCGCCGTAGAGCACCAGGCCGACGCCAGTGGCGTACATGGGGTTGTTGACCAAATCAACCAGACCGCCGATTTTGCGCGGAGTACCCACTCGGACGGGAAGTTCCAGTACGGCATCGGCGATTTCGGGCAAGCCTTCCAACAGCGACGTTCCGCCGGTGACCACCACGCCGGACGATACTAAATGTTCCATGTCAGCTCGTATGATCTCCCGTTTTATAAGATCGAAGATCTCCTCCATGCGCGGCTCCAGGATCTCGCCCAGGATCTGCCGGGGCAGCCTGCGCGGAGCGCGCCCGCCTATGCCCGGCACTTCGATGGATTCATCCTCTTTGATGCCGGCCGGCAGGCAACTGCCGAACCTCTTCTTGATCCTCTCGGCCTCTTCCGGAGGAACGCTCACTCCAAAGGCGATATCATTGGTCAGATTGTCGCCGCCGAGGGCCAGCACGTAGGTGTGCTTGATCTGGTTTCCGGCAAATACGGCCAAGTCGGTGGTGCCGCCTCCCATGTCGAGCAGGGCGGCGCCCAACTGGCGCTCTACTTGCGTGAGCACGGCCTCGCTTGAGGCCACCGACTCCAGTACGATGTCACACACATCCAGCCCGGCGCGGTTGGCGCATTTGACGATATTGTTGGCCGAGGCCACCGCACCGGTAACGATATGAACCTTGGCCTCCAGACGCACGCCGGCCATGCTGACCGGATTTTGAATTCCGTCCTGGTCGTCCACGATATACTCCTGTGGCAGCACATGGATAACTTCCCGATCCATGGGGATGGACACGGCCCGGGCTTGATTAATGACTCTCCCCACGTCTTCGGGGGTGACCTCCGGACCTTTAATGGCCACGATGCCCCGGCTGTTGAAACCGGATATATGGCCACCGGCGATGCCGGCGTAGACTGAGTTTATCTCATGGCCGGCCATATATTCAGCCTCTGCAACGGCTCTTTTGATCGACTCCACGGTCGTTTGGATGTCGACCACCACCCCTTTGCGCAGTCCCTTCGAAGGAGAGGTGCCGATACCGATGATACTGACCCGTTGGCCCGAGACTTGCCCTACCACGCAGCAGATTTTGGTGGTTCCGATATCGAGACCGACGACGATGTTCTCATGATTTTGTGTCATATGCCTACTCACGCGCCTTTCCAGGGGGAGACCCCAATTGAACCACAACCCGGTCGGGGTTGTGCACATCGATGACTTTGAAACCGTACCAATCGTCTCGCCGCTCCAGATAGGGCAGCAGTTGCTCCAAACGGCTGAATCTGGCAGCATAATCGTTAAATCCCATCTTGATCTCGCGACGCTCTTTCCAGGTGGTCAGCGTAATTCCCATTTCCGGGTCCAGGTGGACCCGTCGAATCCGTCGGTACTCTGGCCCGATACGCGCCGACCGGTTGGCCGTCAACAGCTCAACCACCGATACCACGGCTGGCGTGAGCGGATCATCCTCCAGGCAGATGTCACCGGGTGTTAAGCCGGTGATCAGGGGCAGATCCCGTGAATCGTCCGGCCCAAGCACCTTGAAAATACGGCCCTGGGTATTCATCAGAAGCCCTTTTTCAAGATCGGCGATGGCCAGTGGGGATTGCTCCACGACCTCGATGGTTATGGTTTGCGGAATTTCACGCGCCACCAGGGCCGTGGCGATCCAGGGGTGGGCCAGCAGCCTTTTGCGCACCAGGCGCAGATTAACGGCCAGAATATTGTCTCCCCTGGTAATGCCCGCCTGGGTCAATACAGCCTGCCGCGTCAGGCGCTGCATCCGGGTCACTCGGATCGACTGCGCCTGGAAATACGCGGCGCGGATCACGGCCGCGTAACCGGCCACAAACAGGGCGCTCATCACCAGGATGAGGGCTGTCATCGCCAGCAGCCTCAAGCTGCCCATCAGTCGGCGTGGCCGTGCCCGCCGATTTGGGCGCACACGTTTTTTGGGACGCTTGTTACGCCTCGTTTTTTTTGCGTCCAACAATGCAAACCTCCGGCTTCAAATCTATGTTAAATCGCGACTGCACTGCGGTGCGAATGCGGCGCGCCAGGTGCAACACATCCTCGGCCGTGGCCTGGCCGCAATTGATGATGAAATTGGCATGCCGGCATGAGACTTTGGCATCTCCCACCCGGGTGCCCTTCAAACCGGCGGCATCGATCAGGGCGCCGGCCGTCCTATCCGGCGATGGATTCCTGAAAAAGCAGCCGGCACTGGGCCGCCAACCCGGCTGCTGCCGCACACGGGCCTGCATCTGACGCCTGGCATCCCGACGGATGGCATCACGTTTGCCAACGGTGAGGGCCAACCCGGCCGCTATCAAAATGGCCGGGTAGCGATGGTCACCCCGCACGGATGCCGGTATTCGCAGCCGGCGATATTGGCCGCGCATTTGGTCGCGCAAAAGTTTCACCTTCTCTCCTTGGCCGCTTATCAGGGTGATCGATTGCAGCCGATCGCCGATGCAGCCGAGGGCAGTGCCCGCGTTCATCCACGCGGCGCCACCCAGGGTGCCGGGAATTCCCAAAGCAAAATTCATTCCCCGCCACCCATGCTTTAACGCCAGGACGCAGACCCTTTTGAGGGGCATGCCGGCGCTGGCCGTCAATCCAATCTGCTTACCGCTTTGCCGCCAGCTCGCCCTGGCCGCCAGGCGGCCCAAGTGGATCACCAGACCCCGGATGCCGCCATCCTTGACTAGCAGGTTGGTGCCACCGCCGATGACCATGTAGGGGATGCCTGCTTTGCGTGACCATTGAATCAACATCTCCAACTCTTCTTCTCCTTGGGGCGTCACCAGTGCGTCGGCCGGGCCGCCGATCCTGAAACTGGTATGCAGCGCCATGGGTTCTTCGAAGCGCACCGTCGAAGCAAAGTGGCGCTTGAGCCAGTCGCTGGCAGCCGCATCAAGCATCAGACCTTTCCAAAAAGGCTTCGCCCACCTGGTAAACATTGCCGGCGCCCAGGGTGAGCACAAGGTCGCCCTCGGTTACCAGCTTCGCGAGTTCGGCCAGGGCCCCTTGCATATCGTCGACAAAACGAACGTCCTTGTGCCCGTGAGCCGCGATCCCGGTACATAGCTTCTGGCTATCCACACCCTCAATGGGCGCTTCGCTGGCCGCAAAGATCGACATCACCAGTAAGACGTCGGCCTCATAAAAACTGCGCGTAAAATCATCAAACAGGGCCTGGGTGCGGGTGTAGCGGTGCGGCTGGAACAGCACCACCTTGCGCCTTCCCGGCCAACCGCGTGTCAGCGCGTCCAGGGTGGTTTTGATCTCGGTGGGGTGGTGGCCGTAGTCGTCCAGGATTGTGATACCCCTGACCCGGCCCTTGGTCTCCAGCCGCCGCTGGACGCCCTCTACCTTCTCTAACGCGGCCTTGATCCTGGTAAAATCGACCCCCAGTTCCAGTCCCACGGCGATGCTGGCCAGGGAGTTGTAGACATTGTGTTCGCCGGGCAGGTTCAGGGCCACTTCGCCCAGGAGTTCTCCATGGTAGGCCACGCTGTAGCGGGAGACCTGGCCGCTGCAATGGATCTCACGAGCCTGCAAATCGGCCTGGGGGCTCATGCCATAGGTGAGAAAACGCCGGCGCAACCGGGGAATCAGGTCTTGAATGGCCTCGTTGTCTAGGCACAAGACCGCCAATCCGTAAAACGTAATACGGTCTAAAAAGTCGAGGAAGACCGATTTGATCTCATCCAGGTCTTTGTAAAAATCTAGGTGCTCTTTGTCTATGTTGGTAACCACGGCAATGGTCGGGGAGTATCGCAAAAACGAACCGTCGCTCTCGTCGGCCTCGGCGACGAGATAGTCGCCCTGGCCCAGCTTGGCGTTGGAGCCGATGCTCTTGAGCTTGCCGCCGATAACCACCGTGGGGTCGAGCCCGCCGGCTGCCAGCACGGAGGCCACCAACGAAGTGGTGGAGGTTTTACCGTGGGCGCCGGCAACCGCTATGCTGTACTTCAGGCGCATCAGCTCGGCCAGCATCTCCGCCCTGGGGATTACCGGAATGGAGTCCTGTTGCGCGGCCACCACTTCCACATTGGCGTCGTCCACGGCCGACGAGACCACCACCACATCGGCTCCGGCGATCTGCCCGGCCGCATGACCCTCGAAAACCGTGCCGCCCAGCTTCTCTAAGCGGTCGGTAATATCAGAACGGTGCAGGTCGGATCCCGAGACGCAATAATTCAAATTCAAAAGCAATTCGGCAATACCGCTCATGCCGATGCCGCCGATTCCGATGAAGTGAATGTGGTATTTTTTGCGGTACATTGTTCTATCTTTTGGCCATGCGGCGTTTTAGGATCGCAGCTCTCTGTTCATGGTTCACGGTTTCGATTGCTAGCCAGGCGTGCGGTGATATCGTCTACGATTACTTTGGCGGCGTCGAGACGGCCCAGTGCGCGAGCCTTGGACGCCATATTTACCAGCAGGTCTCGATGTTCCATATAGTTCCTGATCATCCCGGCCAGGCTTTGGCCGTCAAGATGCTGCTGCTCTATCATATCGGCAGCGCCCACCTCGGTCAGGGCCTGGGCATTGCGCGTCTGGTGGTCGTCGGTCGCCAATGGGAAGGGAACGAACAGCGCGGCCAGACCCACGGCGGTAATCTCCGCCACCGTCGTGGCGCCGGCCCGGCAGATCATCAGATCGGCCTCCTGGTAGCGAGCCGCCATATCGGTGAAAAATGCCCGCGCATCCGCATCCATACCCTGCTCGGCATAGGCCTCTTGCACCCATCGTAGATCGCGGGGGCCGGTCTGGTGTACGCAACGCATCGTTGCCTCTCCCTTGAGCAGGGGCAGGGCATCTACCATGGCCTGGTTTATGGCGCTGGCACCCTGGCTGCCGCCGACGATAAAAATGGTAAAAGGGCCACTCTTGCTCTCTGGTTGATGGTCGCCGGCCAACTGCAATATTTCGTCGCGTACCGGATTGCCGCAAAATTTCACCCTGCCGGCGGTAAAATACTCCCCGCTCTCGGTAAAGGAGAGATAGATGCGGTCCACCAATTGCCCCAGAATCCGATTGGTCAGGCCCGGCAGACGGTTCTGCTCGTGAAGCGCTGTGGGGATGCCCATCAGGCGGGCCGCGGCGACCACCGGTCCGGCCGAGTATCCACCCACGCCCAACACCAGATCGGCCTTGGCCCTCTTGACGATCCCTGCCGCTCGGGCCATGGCCGCGGGAATCTTCGAGGCCGCCTTTATCTGCTGCCATGGGCCCCGGCCTTTGATGCCCTCTATATTGATGATCTTGTGGGGCCAGCCCAGGCCAGAGAGCACTTCGATCTCCAGGGGTCGTCCCGCGTTGACGAACAGCACACTGTTATCGGCATCTCGGGAGGTAAACTCCTGGGCGATGGCGATACCGGGAAAGAGGTGCCCGCCGGTCCCACCGCCGGCCACTACCAACCGGTGCCCCTTACCCTTATCTGAATGTTCAGCTACTTTTTTTTGCATGCCAGTTCCCGATATTCATCAAAATTCCCACGCACGCCATATTCAATAGCAACGACGTGCCGCCATAACTGAGAAACGGCAGGGTCAAACCCTTTGTGGGCAGCATTCCCAGGCAGACCCCCATATTAATTGAAACTTGCAGCCCGATGGCGCAGGTAATGCCCGCCGCCAGGAGCATGCCGAAATCGTCTCCGCAGCGGCGGGCGATGCGGAGACCACGCCAGATAATCAAGCCGAAGAGACTCAGAATGAATAGTACGCCCAAGAGACCCAACTCCTCACCGATCACGGCGAAAATAAAATCGGTGTGCGGCTCGGGTAGATAGAACAACTTCTGGTACCCATTGCCGATGCCGGCACCCCACATGCCGCCGCTTCCAAAGGCCATCAAGGCGTGAGTGATCTGGTAACCATCGTCGCTGGCATAGCGCCAGGGATCCGCGAAGCTGACTAAACGCCTCCAGCGATAGGGGGAATCGATCATCAGAAAGCAGACCAGCGGTATGACGAGTATCATGGACGCCAGCAGATGGCGCAGCGGGACGCCGCCTATGAACATCATAAGCCACGCCAAAATGCCGAAAATCACCACCGAACCAAAATCGGGCTGCACGAGGAGCAAAATGGAGAACACGATCAGAATAAACACATGGGGGAACATCCCCAAGCTGAACTGTTTCAACAGGGCCTGCTTTTTACTCAGCGAGTAGGCCATGAATACAATCAGGGCCAGGCGCGCTACCTCCACCGGTTGAAAGGTCAACGGTCCCAGACGCAGCCAGCGAAAAGCCCCTCCAGCTTGCAGCCCCCATCCCGAGACCTGAATCGCCGCCAACAGCCCGATACTCAGAATGAGCAGCGGGTAGGTCAAGGCGCGATAGAGCCGGAACGGCACACGGCTGCAGATCAGGAGGACCACGTATCCCAGCAGCGCATAGAGGGCCTGCTTCTTCAAAAAATGGTAACCGCTGCCAAATCGTTCCGACGCCAGAGCGGAGCTGGCGCTGTAAACCATAATGATGCCCACGACAACCAGGAACAGGACGGCAAACAACAGCTGGGCATCGTAAGTCTGGGAGGGCGCCGTGGTGGTCACGCGTGAGCTCATGCCAGCACCTCCACCAGGCGCCGAAAGGTCTCTCCCCGCTCGGCGTAGTTGACGAACATGTCAAAACTGGCGCATGCCGGCGAGAGCAGGACCGTGTCGCCGGCGTCGGCGGCGGCATAGGCCTCTTCCACGGCCTGGCTAAAATCGGCGGCCATTTGCGCCCCCTCGGCGGGCTCTTGCCCCAGAGCGGTGATGATCTCATCACCGGCCTCTCCCATGGCGATAAGCTTCTTTACGTGTTTGTGGACATGGCTCCGCAAGGCGGCAAGGTCAAAGCCCTTGTTGCGGCCGCCCATAATCAGCACCACCGGACGGTCGAAGCACTCCAGGGCGCGCATGGTGGATTCCACGTTGGTGGCCTTGGAATCGTTGATAAAATCGACCTCGCGCACCCTCCCCACCGGCTCCAGGCGGTGGGCCAGCACCTGGAAGGCATCCACGGCTTTTTGCATGCCCGCCGGCGTGGCTCCGACAGCCAGGGCTGCCAGGGCGGCCGCGGCGATGTTTTCCCGGTTATGCGCGCCGATCAAGGCCGTGTGGGTCAGGTCGATGCTCACCGGGTCCATCCCCACAATGCGCAGAAAGATCCGTCGGGGCGTGATAATCGCTGCGGGAGCGGATTTTCCCTTGGCGGTCTGCTGCGTAGAAAAATTGAGCACGCGGCTGGGGATATCGCGGACCTGGGCCGCAACGCGAGGATCGTCGCCGTTGCAGACAGCAATATCGTCACGTTCCTGGTTTTCAAATATGCGTCCCTTGGATCGGGCATAGGCTTGAAAATCGGCATAGCGGTCGAGATGGTCACGCGTTATATTGAGCAGCACGGCCACCCTGGGCCGTAAGGTGGAAATAGTATCGAGTTGAAAACTGCTAAGTTCGGCCACGATCAGGTCTGGGTCTGCCTTGTCCAGGACGATGTCGATGAGCGGCTTGCCGATGTTGCCACCCACGCGGGCCTTGATGCCAGAAGCGGTCAGTATCTGCCCCAGCAACTCGGTAGTGGTGGTCTTGCCGTTGGTCCCGGTCACCGCCAACATGGGTGCCCGGATGAAGCGGGCGGCCAGTTCCACCTCACCGATGACCTCGATGCCCCGCGCCCGCGCCCGAGTCAACGGTACCAGGGTATGCGGCACGCCGGGGCTGATGACAATCAACTGCGCCGCCGCGAAGGTTGCATCAAGATGGCCTCCCAACTCCAGAAAGACACCCATCTGCCGCGCTTCGGCCACCAGCGGTCCCAGCTCTTTTTCCGTGGCCTTGTCGCTGATCGTAACCCGGGCACCACGCGACATGAGAAAACGCGCCGCCGCCATCCCGGAACGGGCCAGTCCCGCCACTACCACTTGTCGATTATCCAGTTCCATCGTTTGTTTACCTTAGTTTCAAGGTACTCATGGAGATCAGGGCCAGGGCGATGGCCACAATCCAGAAGCGCACGATCACCTTGTTTTCCGGCCAACCTTTTAATTCGAAATGGTGATGCAAGGGGGCCATGCGGAAAATACGGCGGCCCTTTGTCAGCTTGAAAAAACCGACCTGGCAGATCACCGACAAGGCTTCGATGACAAACAGGCCGCCCACCAGCATCAGCAGAATCTCCTGCTTGGTAAGCACGGCCACCGTTCCCAGGCTGCCGCCCAGTGAGAGGGCACCCACATCACCCATGAAGACCTGGGCCGGGTAGGCGTTGAACCACAGAAAACCCATGCCGGCTCCGGCCAAAGCGCCGCAAAAGACGGCCAGCTCTCCGCCGCGGGCCACGTAACTTATTTGCAGATATTCGGCGATGTGCGCATGCCCGGATGCATAAGCGAAAATCATGTATGCGCCCGCAGCGATGATCATTGGCCCGATGGCCAGGCCGTCCAAACCATCGGTGAGATTGACGGCATTGGAGGCCCCCACGATGACCAGGGCGGCAAAGATCACGTACCACCAGCCCAGGTCGGGAGAGACCTGTTTGAAAAAGGGCACCGTGACTTCGGTGCTGAAATCGGGATGCGACACCAACACCACCCCGATGAAGAGTGCCAGCAGGGTCTGCAGGATCAGCTTGCCGCGGACGGTAAGGCCCTGGCTGTGCTTTCTGACCTGCATCATATAGTCGTCGATAAAGCCGATGGCGCCGAACCCCAAAAGAGAGAGCAGGGCAACCCAGACCAGCGAGTTGTTAAGATTGGCCCACAAGAGGGTGGACAGGGCCACCGCGATGATAATCAGGCTGCCGCCCATGGTGGGAGTGCCGGCCTTCTGGGAATGACTCTGAGGCCCGTCAGCGCGGATATGCTGCTCTACCTGCATAAGGCTTAACTTGCGGATCATCCAGGGTCCCAGCAGAAAACAGATCAAAAAGGCCGTCAGGCTGGCATAGATGGTCCGGAAGGTTATGTATCGAAATACATTAAAGACCGAGAAGGTCGTATGCAGCGGGTAGAGAAAGTGATAGATCATGGCGTCTCTTTTTTTAAGCTTCTTGTTTACGCTCTTTTCTCACCGGGGAAACCTCAATTATCTTAAGCGATGATTCCCATCGATTTATGGACCGCTCGCGGCTTGGAGGGCCTCGACCACCGTCTCCATGGCCATCCCTCGGGAGCCTTTGACAAGCACCCAGTCGCCGGGCGCGATCTTCCCGGCGAGGTCAGCGGCGATGGCCTGCTTGTCGCCGCTGAAAAGATTCCCGGCGGACATGCCGGCCGCCTGGGCCCCGGAAATCAGATCGGCGGCAAAATCGCCGTAAGCATAGATTCCGGCTGGTTTGGCCCTTGCGGCGCAGCGGCCCACGGAGGTATGCAGTGCGGGGGCCTGAGCGCCCAGCTCCAGCATATCGCCCAAGACCAGATACCCCTGGTCCCATTCACGCTTGCCCGCGAAGGTATCGATGGCCGCCATCATCGAGGCCGGGTTGGCGTTGTAAGTATCGTCGATGATGTTCAACCCGGCCG
>CAZGPF010000002.1:0-25918 GCA_964527275.1 uncultured Desulfosarcinaceae bacterium | reverse complement strand
GGCCCGGGAACGTATTCACCGCGGCATGCTGATCCGCGATTACTAGCGATTCCAGCTTCATGGAGTCGAGTTGCAGACTCCAATCCGAACTTGGGGCGGGTTTTTGGGATTAGCTCCACCTCGCGGTATCGCGACCCTTTGTTCCGCCCATTGTAGCACGTGTGTAGCCCTGGACATAAAGGCCATGAGGACTTGACGTCATCCCCACCTTCCTCCCCGTTAACCGGGGCAGTATCTTTAGAGTCCCCACCCGAAGTGCTGGTAACTAAAGATAGGGGTTGCGCTCGTTGCGGGACTTAACCCAACATCTCACGACACGAGCTGACGACAGCCATGCAGCACCTGTCACTCGGTTCCCGAAGGCACTCCTGCATCTCTACAGGATCCCGAGGATGTCAAAAGCAGGTAAGGTTCTTCGCGTTGCATCGAATTAAACCACATGCTCCACCGCTTGTGCGGGCCCCCGTCAATTCCTTTGAGTTTTAGCCTTGCGGCCGTACTCCCCAGGCGGTTCACTTAATGCGTTAGCTGCGGCACAGCAGGGGTCAATACCCGCTACACCTAGTGAACAACGTTTACTGCGTGGACTACCAGGGTATCTAATCCTGTTTGCTCCCCACGCCTTCGCGCCTCAGCGTCAGTATTGGTCCAGAAAGTCGCCTTCGCCACCGGTGTTCCTCCTGATATCTACGAATTCCACCTCTACACCAGGAATTCCACTTTCCTCTCCCATACTCAAGCCTGGCAGTATCAAATGCACTTCCGGGGTTGAGCCCCGGGCTTTCACATCTGACTAACCAGGCCGCCTGCGCGCCCTTTACGCCCAATGATTCCGAGTAACGCTTGCACCCCCCGTGTTACCGCGGCTGCTGGCACGGAGTTAGCCGGTGCTTCCTTTAGTGGTACCGTCAGTGCAAATGGGTATTAGCCATATGCAGGTTCTTCCCACTTGACAGAGTTTTACGACCCGAAAGCCTTCATCACTCACGCGGCGTTGCTGCGTCAGGGTTTCCCCCATTGCGCAAAATTCCTCACTGCTGCCTCCCGTAGGAGTCTGGACCGTGTGTCAGTTCCAGTGTGGCTGATCATCCTCTCAGACCAGCTACCCATCGTTGCCTTGGTAGGCCATTACCCTACCAACAAGCTAATGGGCCGCGGGCTCATCCTCAAACAGTAGCTTTCAAGAAGAGGCCACCTTTGATCCGAAAATTCGAAAAAAATCGGATATTATCCGGTATTAGCATCGCTTTCGCAATGTTATCCCCGATTCGAGGGTAGATTACCCACGCGTTACTCACCCGTGCGCCACTTTACTTGCTTCTGCAAGCAGAAGCGTTCTCGTACGACTTGCATGTGTTAAGCACGCCGCCAGCGTTCACTCTGAGCCAGGATCAAACTCTCCAATTAAAATATTCGCAGTTGCCCTAAAGCAACATACGGACAAGGGTTCCCAACTCAAGACTTCGTCACTATTTAGTTTTCAAAGATCAAATTGACGCGGCCAGCTTGCCGCGCTTAAAAAGCTAATCTGCTTAGCTTTTCAGTTCTAATCCGTCAAGCTCTTTTTTCAGATTTTCCCTGTACCAAAAAGGCCGACACAAAAAGTATTGATATCGTAAAAGCTCAAGCCATGTCAACTGTTTTTTGGGCCTTTAGTATTATCGTTCACCGACTTCAACTTGAGCCTCTGGTTCCCGGTTGAATGGTCATCTGGGCGCACAATTTTTCAACGGATTTTTTTCTGAAAAGAGCACTCGTGAGACCATTGCGATCGGGTCTCAGCAAAACGAGACGGACTTTACGTTTCAGCCTTTGGGATGTCAATCAATTTTTAGGCTTTTATCAAAATCTTATGATATCTTTTTTTGCCCGCTCTCAGAATAATTTCCATACGATTGATATCATTAGTATTGATAATCTGGTCAAAGACCGCCACCCTTTTGCCGTTGAGGTATGCTCCCCCCTGATTGATTAACCTACGTGCTGCGCCACTCGATTTTGCCAGGCCGACCCGCTGGAAGAGCATAAATGCCGGAACACCGGACGCAAACTCCGCCAGGGCCATGACTGAACCTGGAACCGAATCCCCAACCGCCTTTACCGGCTCACGGGAAATGGTAGACGAGGGTAAAATTCGAGATCCAATAGCGCGTGCGCCAAACATCTCACAAGCGGCCTGATATGCCCTGGACGCCTCCTGGACACCATGGGCCAGCCGGGTAGCTTCATAGGCCAAGATAGTTTTGGCAGCATTGAGATCCACTCCTTCCAGCGCATCAATGGCGCGGATCTCATCCATCGGCAAGAAGGTAAAAAGGGACAAAAAGCGCGCCACATCGCGGTCGTCGGTATTGACCCAGAACTGGTAATAGTCATAGGGCGAAGTACGCCGGGCATCCAACCAAACCGCGCCGGAAGCAGTCTTACCCATCTTGGTACCCGAGCTGGTAGAGATCAACGGAAAGGTAACGCCGAATGCGCAGCCACCCTGCATGCGGCGAATCAGGTCGATGCCAGCCACGATGTTACCCCACTGGTCGCTACCGCCCATCTGCAGGCGACAGCGATGCCGGATGAACAACTCGAGAAAATCATAGGCCTGCAGCACCATGTAATTGAATTCGATGAAACTGAGGCCCTCCTCGGACTCCAGGCGCGCACGACAGCTTTCGGCCTTAATCATCCGGTTGACCGAAAAATTACGCCCAATGTCTCTGAGAAAAGGGATATATTTTAGCTGAGTCAGCCAGCTGGCATTGTTTATTAGCAGAGCGCCGCCGTCGTCGAAATCGATAAAGCGGGAAAGCTGTTTTCTTAGCCCTTCTACATTGGCGTTGACCTGCTCGACAGTCAACAGCTTACGCATTTCGGTCTTGCCGCTGGGATCGCCCACCAGGCCGGTGCCGCCGCCCACAAGTGCGATGGTCCGGCAGCCGTGACGCTGCATCTGCGCCAAAGACATGATGGGCACCAGGCTGCCCACATGCAGGCTGGAGGCCGTGGGGTCAAAGCCGATATAACAGGTAACATCACCATCATTTATATAGTCGTCCAACTCTTGTGCATGAGTTCTGGCATCAATGAACCCGCGCTCTTGCAAGGTTTCCATGACGTTAGGCATCGAAGTTAGCTCCATCGGCCACTATCTATTCGCATATTCGACGGCTCGGGTCTCCCGGATCACCGTGACTTTGATCTGCCCGGGAAATGTCAGGGCCTCTTCGATTTTCTTGACGATGTCCCGGCTGACCAGGATAGCCTCTTCATCGGTCACCTTGCCGCTCTCTACGATGACCCGCAGCTCTCGCCCGGCCTGGATGGCGTAGGCGCCGTCGACGCCACGAAAAGATTTTGCGATGGCCTCGAGATCTTCAAGTCTTTTGACATAGTTTTCCAGTAGCTCCTTGCGCGCTCCGGGTCGCGCACCCGATAAACCATCAGCCGCCTGGACGATAATATCGTAGACCGTGACGGGTGGTATTTCTTCATGATGCGCGGCGATGGCATAGACCACCTGGCGCGACTCACCAAATTTCTTGGCCAGCTTGGAACCGATCATGGCATGCGACCCCTCGACCTCATGATCGATGGCCTTGCCGATATCATGCAGCAGACCCATGCGACGGGCCAACTTTTCCTTGAGCCCCAGTTCTGCAGCCATTACGCCGGCCAAAAAACCGACTTCAATGGAGTGCTGTAATACATTCTGGGTGTAGCTGGTCCGATATTTCAACCGGCCGATGGTTTTGATCAGTTCGCCATGAATGCCATGCACACCAAGATCGAAAGCCGCCTGCTCTCCGGCATCTTTGATCACCGTATCTAGTTCGCGGCTGACTTTTTGGACCACATCCTCGATTCTGGCCGGGTGGATGCGTCCATCTGCGATAAGCTTCATTAATGATAAGCGGGCTACTTCTCGCCGCACTGGATTGAAACCCGACAGGATGACCGCCTCGGGGGTATCGTCAATGATTAAATCGATTCCCGTAGCTGATTCCAGGGCCCTGATATTGCGACCCTCGCGGCCAATAATACGTCCTTTCATCTCATCGTTGGGTAGCTGGATCACCGATACCGTTCTTTCGGCGACGTAATCGGCGGCATAGCGCTGTATGGCGGTAGCCAAGATCTTCTTGGCCTTCTTGCCGGCTTCTTCATTGGCTTCGTTCTCGATCCTTTTTATCAACTTGGCGCCGTCATAGCGCGCTTCGTTCTCCATGGCCCGTAGCAACAACTCTTTGGCCTGTTCGGCCGTCAGCATGGAGATCCGCTCCAACTGCTGTTTCTGCTCACTGATCAGCTCCTTATACTTCCTGCGGATATGCTCCAATTTGTCGGACCGCTGCCGAAGCTCCTTCTCCTCGCGGCCAAGCGTCTGATCTCTTTTTTCGAGCTGATCGGTTTTACGGTCAATACTCTCTTCCTTGTTGATTAGCCGGCGTTCCTGTTTTCTCAACTCCGAGCGCGTCTCTTTGGTCTCGGCATCGAACTCGCTTTTCATTTTCAATAGCCGGTCCTTGGCTTCCAGACTGGCTTCTTTGAGCAACGCATCGGCCTGGTGCCTGGCCTCTTCGATAACCATTTCCGCTTGTAAGGCAGCCGTGCGTTTTTTTCGACGTTCAAGCGCGCTTTTTATCCACAACGCCAGTCCTAGACCAACAACCAGTCCAATCAGACCGAGCATTATTGCATCCATCGGTTCTCCCTAATTGAATTCCTCAATAATTGAGATGGCTTTTGTCTGTTTTTCTGATAGGAGCGGTGGTAGGCATCGGGCACCTGGGAAACGGTGCCTCCAGCAACGCGGCATAAAGTGAACCCCCACAAAATTGCCGTGTCGTTAGGCGTTTGATCCATGAACTAAGGTGGGTGCCTCGTGGCCTCTTCAGGCTTTTCCGTACATGCGGAACATGCTCACCAAGACCAGATCCGGCTCCCATTCATGGTAGTGTTGGGTCAAAGCACTTCTACCGATCACGAGCATAGCAGGGGTTCACCCAAGCGATATGTGGAGCGCACCCGATACATCCCGAGGCATCGAAGGTGGCCAATCGTTATCATTCGCCAGAAGAGACAACTATATCCCGGCACCTACAACCTGGCCGGCATTGCGTCTTCCAAGTGTACTTGCGTATCAAGGGTGTTTATCAATTGCGCGGAGCGCTGATTAATATCGTCGATTAAATTACGATGCTTCTCTTTCAAGCTTAACAACTCACTGGATATATTTAAAGCGGCTAATATCAAAATTGCCCGCTTGTCCGGTTTGGGTACCTGGCTCGCACATTGCTGGCTTACATCGTCAACGGACTTGGCTACGAAATCCGCGATGGCCTTGGCTTCCGCAACATCCGAATCGGTCTTGAACGTGAATGGCTGCCCGAGCACCTCTATGGTAAGCAATCGATCCAATGTTACAATCATTCCCTTTTACGCGTGGTTGCGGCGAAAACTTAACTACTCCTCCGATATCCCTTCAAGCTTGCCCATCAGATTATCAATTTTTGATCTGACCAACCCCTTGAGCTCCAAGTGTTGCTTTTCAGCCGCAATTTTTTCTTGAAGCTGTGCCGCCAATGTCTGATTCTCTTGAGTCAATCTCGAATTTTCAGCTTCAATGCGCCCACAGGATTCGATCAGATACTCGATTTTTTCCTCTAACTTGCCAAACTGCTGTATTACAATTTCGGTTTCCACATCTGCTCCTTACTATGAAATTAATATATAATCTTTGACAACCAGCCAAGTCAAGAAAATTTACCCGCACGCCTTTTCATTGTATTTTCCGCAATTTGTAAATCTGACAGACTGTTGACGCCTATGACCTCACCATCATCGTCACCCATCACCACCCCCATGCTTTTGCCCTGACGATGTCCAATGCCGATGATGTCGGTTAAATAGAATTCCCCCGGTGTATTGTCCGCCTCTATCTGGGGTAGCGCCCACAGTAAGAAGGATCGTTTGGCAGCGTAAATACCTGTGTTGATGGTTTTTATCTCTTTTTGAGCATCATCGGCATCGGCCTCTTCAACGATTGCATGCAGTTCACCCCCCTGCCCTCTGAGCACGCGACCGTATCCTCTGGGGGTATCGATATCGACGGCCAGCAAGGTCACATCTCTCTCATGGGCAAGGTGTTCCGCGATCAGATGTTCGATGGTCTCCGCACGTATGAGAGGCACATCGCCGCACAAAATTACGACCTCCTCGACATCATCGGGCAGATGGGGCATGGCACATTGTGCCGCGTGACCAGTACCCAATTGCTCGGCCTGCAAGGCAAAGCCTGCGTCAAAGGCATCGCCGATGAGGGCTTTTACTTTTTCGGCCTGATGTCCCACCACGACCACCACGTTCGATCCAGCGACCCGGGCGGCGGTATTGAGCACATGCCAGATCATCGGTTTTCCGCAAACCGCATGTAATACCTTGGCTTTATCGGACTTCATCCGAGTACCCAGACCGGCCGCCAGAATGATGATAGCGACTTTGGATTTGGTCATCCGCTCCTCGTAGCGTGTAAAAAAGGGCGGCCCCATTGCTGGCCGCCCTTAACAATTACAGGATATATCAATCGATAATAATCAGGTGTCGCGTGTCCGCGCCAGGCGAATGCGATTGAGTGCTCTCATCAGAGCTATGCGCGCCCGCGCATAGTCTATATTGTCGTCATCCTCGACAGCCAGACGCTCTTCGGCCCGCCGCAGGGCGGCCTGGGCGCGATCCAGATCGATCTCCTGGCGCCGCTCAGCCGAATCGGCCAGGATGGTGACCCGGTCCGGCAGGGCTTCGGCAAACCCGCCGCTGACAAAGATATAACGCTCGGTACCATTGCCGTCTTCGTAGCGCACCGCGCCGACCTTTATGCTGGTCATGAATGGAGTGTGGCCGGCCAGTACGCCGAATTCACCCAACTCGCCGGGTGCCATAACGATTTGGGCTGTGTCGCTGACGATGGACCTTTCGGGAGTAACGACTTCTAAATGAATATTTTCAGCCATTTCAGATCCTTATTTTGTTAAGCAGCCGCCATTGCCTTTGCGGCCTCGACCACCTCATCAATCCCGCCCTTCATATAGAAGGCCTGTTCGGGAATATCATCGTGGATACCCTCGCAGATCTCCTTGAAACCCCGAACGGTATCTTCGATCTTCACATACTTGCCCGGGAAGCCCGTAAAAACTTCGGCCACGTGGAACGGCTGGGAGAGGAAGCGATGAATCTTGCGGGCACGAGCCACGGTAACCTTGTCCTCGTCAGAGAGCTCTTCCATGCCGAGAATGGCGATGATGTCCTGGAGCTCTTTGTATTTTTGCAGCATCTGCTGAACCAGACGGGCCGTGGCGTAGTGCTCGTCACCGATGTAGGTGGCATCCAGGATACGCGAAGAGGAGTCTAGGGGGTCCACGGCCGGATAGATACCCAGCTCGGAAATCTGCCGGGATAGTACCACCGTGCCGTCCAGATGGGCGAACGTGGTGGCCGGGGCCGGATCGGTCAAGTCATCCGCAGGTACGTAGACGCATTGCACAGCGGTGATGGAGCCCTTGTCCGTGGATGTAATGCGTTCCTGCAGACCGCCCAGATCGACGGCCAGTGTAGGCTGGTAACCCACTGCGGAAGGCATACGGCCCAAAAGAGCGGAAACCTCGGAACCGGCCTGGGTGAAACGGAAGATATTGTCGATGAAGATCAACACATCCTGACCTTCCTGGTCGCGGAAATACTCGGCACAGGTCAGGGCGGAAAGAGCCACGCGCGCCCGGGCTCCCGGCGGTTCGGTCATCTGGCCGTAAACCAGGGCCGCCTTGGGCAGAACACCGGAGTCCTTCATTTCGTGGTATAGATCGTTGCCTTCGCGGGTACGTTCGCCCACGCCGGCAAACACGGATATGCCGCCATGCTGCATAGCGATGTTATGCACCATCTCCATCATGATAACAGTCTTGCCAACGCCGGCACCGCCGAACATGCCCATCTTGCCGCCGCGGGGAAAAGGCACCAGCAAGTCGATCACTTTAACACCGGTTTCCAGAACGTTTACCTCCACGTCCTGCTCGGTAAAGGCGGGGGCCGGACGGTGGATGGGCAGCATTTTCTCCTGGCTGACATCACCGAGCCCGTCCACGGGACGCCCCACGACGTTGAGCACGCGACCCAGGCTGGCTTCGCCAACCGGCATCATGATCGGGCCGCCGGTATCCTTGACCGGCATCCCGCGCACAAGACCGTCGGTAACATCCATGGCGATTGTCCGAACCACGTTGTCACCTAGATGCTGGGCCACCTCAACGACGAGATTGTCTTCCTCATCATTGATCGCCGGGTTGCTGATGGTCAGCGCCGTAAGAATGGTCGGCAGTTTACCCTGCTCGAACTCAACGTCAACGACAGGTCCCATAACCTGTGTGATTTTTCCGATTGTCTCTGCCATCTATTGACCTCCTGTAAAACTATAAACAGTAATATATTTTTTGCGACGTCCCTAGCCTTTGAGGGCTTCGGCTCCGCCCACGATATCCATCAAATCCGCAGTAATGGCTGCCTGCCTGGCCTTGTTGTAAATAAGCTTTAAGTTATCCAGCATATCGTTGCAGGCCTTGGTGGCGTTATCCATGGCCATCATGCGGGCGGCATGCTCGCTGGTGGATGTCTCCAGCAATGCGCTGTAGATCTTCACATCGATGCTCTTTGGCAACAGCACCCCTAGCAGGTCATCCGTGGATGGTTCACATAGGTGTTCTGCCAGGTAGGGGGCCTGCTCATCGGCCTGCTCTTCGTTTTTCTCTATGGGCGGAATGGGTAATAACTGCTTGATGACCGGGTCTTGTTTGGCCATGCCGATAAACTCTGAGAAAACTATATAGACTTCGTCATAATCCCCATTTAGAAAACCGGCCACCAACTCGCGTCCCGCGTTAACGGCCACGTTGAAACCAAAAGAGCCTCCCACCACGCCGATGTATTCACTGGTGATGGTCCGGTTCTGTTTGCGTGCCCAGTCCCGTCCCTGTTTGCCGAAACAGGTTATGCTCACTTCCATTCCCTGGCCGGCTCTCTCTTTGGCCAGGGCCATGGTCTTGTTGATGAGGTTGAAGTTGAAACCACCGCATAAACCACGATCGGATGTAGTCAGAACGATATTGGCCTTCCTGGGAGTATCCCTGGGCACCAGCAGGGGGCTGGCCGCCGGGCCGGCATTCTCGGCCAGACTGTCCAGCACCGCATCAAATTTGGCGGCGTAGGGGCGAAAGGCCTCCATGCTAGTTTGGGCGCCGCGCAACCGGGATGCAGCCACCATGTTCATCGCCTTGGTGATCTGCCTGGTCTTTTTAATACCGTTTATTTTCAGCAGTACTTCTTTTAACTGTGGCATAAAGTTAGCCCTTATCTTCTAATGGTTTGAAATGGGTCTACCCTTAGATGGTGTCTTTAAACTCATCGCCATAGACGGTCAGGGCTTCGGTCATCAATTTATCTAGCTCGTCACCGATAGCTTCCTTGGCCTTGAGCTCCTCAAAGACTTTGGGAAAGCGCTCCTCGATGAAGGTGTAGAGACCGGCTTCATACTTGGCTATCACATTGATGGGCAATTCATCCAGGAACCCGCGGGTGCCGGCGTAGAGAATGGTCACCTGCTGGGGCATGGAGAGCGGTCGATATTGGGGCTGTTTCAGAAGCTCCACCAGACGCTGGCCACGGATCAACTGCTTCTGGGTGGCGGCATCCAGGTCGGAGCCGAAGGCGGCAAAGGCTTCCAGCTCGCGGAACTGGGCCATGTCGAGACGCAGGTTTCCGGCCACCTGCTTCATGGCCTTTACCTGGGCGGCACCACCCACGCGGGAAACCGAGAGCCCTACGTTGATGGCCGGGCGGATACCGGCAAAGAACATGCCCGGTTCGAGGTAGATCTGACCATCGGTAATCGAAATAACGTTGGTGGGAATGTAGGCAGAGAGATCGCCGGCCTGGGTCTCGATAATTGGCAGAGCGGTCAGGGAACCGGCACCCATCTCATCGGATACCTTGGCGGAACGTTCCAGCAGGCGGCTGTGGTTATAAAAAATATCACCTGGATAAGCTTCGCGTCCCGGCGGACGCCTGAGAAGCAGAGATACCTGACGATAGGCCGCAGCCTGTTTCGAGAGATCGTCATAAATGATCAAGGAGTGTTTACCTCTATCGCGGTAGTACTCGCCCATGGCGCAACCGGCGTAAGGTGCCAGGAACTGCTGAGTAGCCGGGTCGCTGGCGCAGGCGGAGACAATGGTAGTGTACTCCATAGCCCCGTGTTTTTCCAGGATGGCATGCACCTGGGCGACGGTGGATTTTTTCTGACCGCAGGCCACGTAGATACAGTAGATGTCGGTCTCTTGCTGGGCCAGGATGGCGTCAATGGCCACAGCGGTTTTACCGATCTGGCGGTCGCCGATGATCAGCTCACGCTGGCCGCGGCCCACCGGGGTCATGGCGTCGACGGCTTTTAGGCCCGTGTAGCAGGGTTCATGGACGCTCTTGCGGGCGATAACCCCGGGTGCCACCATCTCCATGCGGCTGGTAATTTTGGAATCGATAGGGCCTTTGCCATCCAGCGGCTCACCGGTGGCATCGACTACGCGGCCCAGTACGGCCTCTCCCACGGGCACTTCGGCGATGCGGCCGGTGCGCTTGACCATATCGCCCTCTTTGATCTTGGCGTCGTCGCCCATCAGGGCAATACCAACATTGTCCTCTTCGAGGTTTAGCACCAGGCCCAGAATGGCACCGGGGAACTCAACCAGCTCCAGGGCCATGGCCTTTTCCAGTCCGTATACCCGGGCGATGCCGTCGCCAACGGAGAGAACCACTCCGGTTTCGCTCAGTTCTACCTTTTTGTCATAATCGGTAATCTGCTCTTTGATAATTTGACTGATTTCTTCGGCTCTAAGTTCCATTATGCACTCTCACCCCTTTTTAAAGATTCTCTCATATTGAGTAGTTGTGTTTTAATACTTCCATCCAGGACCAGGTCGCCAATACGGGTGACGATCCCGCCGATGAGCCCCGGGTCCTGCTCGACTTCGAGGACTATCTCCTGACCGGTTTTTCTGGATAGAGCGGCGCGGATCTTTTCGACGGTTTCTGTCGAAAGCTCGGTTGCCGAGACCAGGCTGGCAGTTGCGATGCCCTTGAGCTCGTCGGCCAGCTTCTGAAAAAAATCGTTGATGCTGGAGATAAAAACTATGCGGCCTTTGTCGAACAACAACATTAAGAAAGAGGAGACTACTTTGGACAATTTCAATTGATCGATGACGCACTGGAACACCTTTTTGCGTTCTCCCGCATTGTAGAGGGGATTGGTGATGGTATCGGTCAGCTCTTTTTCTCGCGCCATCAGGTCGGCCACTCCGCCCAGCTCCCGGCGGTACTGCTCGGTCTGCCCGTCCTCCTTGCCAATCAGTAACAGTGCCTTGGCATATCGCCGTGCTATTGCCAAATTTTTCACTATGCCACCACCTTCTCTAAATATTCATCCACGAGCCGTTCCTGATCATCAGAGCCGACTTTAGCCTTGATGATGCGCTCCGCTTTAACCAGTGACTTGTCCACAATCTCGGCCTGCAACGCCTCCTTGGCCTCCTGGAACTCGTGCGCGATATTTTTCCGGGCCTGCTCCTTGAGCTTCTCTGCGGACGCCTCGGCCACTTTCAAAATCCTCGCCTTTGCATCCTCGCCCTGGCGAACATATTCGGCGATGACCTGCTCGGCCTCCTGATCCAGTGTGGCCAGTTTGGCATTATATGCGACAAGCTGCTTTTCCACATCGGCCTTGCGGGTTTCCAGCTCTTCCAGCTCTTCTTTGATTCCATTGATGCGGCCGCCGAGCGCCTGGGAAACGGGTTTACGCAACACCAAAAAGAGACCGACGGCCAGCACGGTAAAGTTCAATACTTTCGCCGTATCGGTCATCATCCAGGGTGGGCTGTGCGCTTCACCACGATCACCGCCGCCACTTGCAGCCAGTGCCGGCTCCAGACCGGCAGCCAGGATCATCACCAGCACCGCCAATATTGCATAGGCAGCTGCTTTCGTAACCCTCCCGTAACCTCCACGGCTATTCATTAGGCAGCCCTCCCCAGTATTTTCCGCGTGATGGCCTCGGCAAAGGTATTAATCTCTTTTTCCAGTACTACCTTGACCGCATCCGCATCCGTTACGATACGAGCCTTGACCGCCGCCAGCTCCTCCCTCGACTGGTCATTGATCCTGCCCACGATCGCCTTCTCCTCATCGTCGGCCGCCTGCAGCAACGCATCCTTCTCTCTTTTTCCCCGGCCGCGGGCCTCCCTCAGGCCGGTGCTGAACGCGGCGTCTATCTCTTCAGTCTGGAGACTCGTGGCTTCGATGCTCTCGGCCATACCATCCAGCGTCGATTTGCGCTTTAACAGAATTTTACGGATCGGTTTGTAGGCTACAAGATTGAGGACGAAAATGAGGATCAGAAAATTGATAATTTGGACCCCAACAGTCCAGTTGATTTCAACCATAAAGGCGCCTCCGCTACTGTTTTGGGTCTAAACATGAAACTGCAAATTATATTATAAATTTGGTAACTACTCAGCGTAATGGCAAAAAGCACAAAAAAGCACGAACTGCAACAATTCTATCTCGAACTGTAACTGCTCAGAGTGCTTTAGGTTCGGTCATTCAGGTCTTTTCATAATAGCATCGCTATATGGAAAGGCCTGAAGGGCCGAAGATGAAGTACTCTGAGTAGTTACACTTATGGAAAAACCAAGGAGCGCTTATACCACCTCAAAAGGTTGATTGTCAAAGGTTTTTTGGGTCTTATCGGGTCCCGGATCTCTTTGGCTGCGCGGCATTGGCATCCGTCTTAATCCTGGGGGCAACCGATTTGTCAACTGGCTTGTCGGTCGGCTGCATTTTACAGTTACCGTTGAAAGTTACCCCCGAATCGATGGTCACGGTGGGCGCGGTGATATCTCCTTTGACTTTCGCCGGAGCATGTACCTCGGCTCGCTGCTTGGCTACCACGTGACCGTTGACCGTGCCATGAATAATGGCCACGGCTACGGCGATATCGGCATCGATGGAGGCGTGTTCACCAACTATCAAGGTCCCTTGGGTGCTCGTCAGTTTGCCCTTGATGCGGCCATCAATACGAATGGTCTCGGTGAAAGCAAGGGTGCCTTCGATAACCGTATCGCGGCCAAGCAAGGTTGAAATCGTACTCGAATCGGTTACGGATCGTCTCTTACCCTTTTTTAGCATACTACCTCCAAAATATATTCAAGGTTCGGAGTTCAGAGTTTGGGGTGGGGGACTCTGCGGAAAAAATCATACTATTAAATAGGCATCTACCTTCCGAAGACAACAACTTTAAACTCAGCCGAGGCGGCTAGGGTTCAAACATAAACCGCCGCATGCTCACATTGAACAGCAGGCCAATGCCAGCCATCATGGTAATCACCGACGATCCGCCGTAGCTGATAAACGGCAGGGTGACCCCCACCACCGGCATTAGCCCCATGACCATGCCGACGTTGATAAAAACCTGCCAGGCAATCATCGCTGTCACCCCCACCGCCAGCACCGTGCCGAAAGCATCCCGACTGTGCTGGGCGATTCTCAATCCCCAGGTGATCAGAAGCAAAAAAACCAGCAGGAGGGTCATGGCCCCCAAAAGGCCCCACTCTTCCGCCAGCACGGAAAAGATGAAATCGGTATGCTGTTCCGGCAAAAAATCCAACGCGTTCTGGGTGCCCTTGAGAAACCCCTTGCCCGAATACATGCCCGAGCCGATTGCGATCTTGGATTGGATAATGTGGTAGCCAGCCCCCAAAGGATCACGTTCGGGATTAAAAAAGGTCAGAATCCGCTGTTTCTGATATCCTTTCAGCACCATCCATACCATTGGTATCGTTGCCGCGCAGCCGGCAACAAGGCATATGAGGGTGCCCCGCTTGATTTTTACATACAAGGTCATGGAGCCTGCGATCAACACAACCACCATGGCCGTACCGAGATCAGGCTGACTCATTATGAGCGCGCAAGGTATGGCTGTGAGCACCACCGGCGTAACCAGCTCCCGCAGATCGACCCCTCTGCTGATGGAAACACGGGCATAGTATTTGGCCAGCACGATAATCACCGCCAGCTTGACCATCTCGGACGGCTGTATCGAAAACGGCCCCAGGTGCAGCCAGCGCCTCGATCCGCCCACATACTTGCCGAATATTAAAACGGCGACCAGCAGCAACAAGCATAGTATATAGCATAAATGGGCCCAGCGTTCATAGCTTTTGTAATTGAACACGAAAGCGAACACCATCACCAGGAGACCGGTTCCATACCAAATCAACTGCTTGGCAAACACGGCCGACTGCCCTGTGCCCGCGCCAGCATGGACGGCGCTGTAGAGGGCTACAAGCCCCATGGCCGCGATTACGGTGGTTAAAAATAGCAGCCACCAGTCAAAATGCTCTAAAAAACGACGGTCGATCATGGATCATCCTTTACAATCCCACCGGCGCGATGCCCGCCGACGGCAAGCTCAATGGCTCCTATCGACGGCAATGCGCCGCCCCGCGCGTGCTGCAAAGCGGATTCATCCACCGATAAGCCGAGGTAACTCGCGATCATCCCGGCGGCTATGGGTGCTGCGGCCTTCGCACCGTGCTGGCCGTGCTCCACGATCACGGCAACAGCGATGCGAGGATTTTTAGATGGCGCATAGGCGACAAACCAGGCATGGTCCCGATGTATCCTCTTGATCTGATCATCTCTGAGTCCCTCCACCACGCTTCGCCCCACCACCTGGGCCGTCCCGGTTTTGCCCGAGAAGGCCACGCCCTCCAGGCGAGAGTCCCAAGCCGTGCCTTTGCTGGTATTGACGACCGACCACAAGCTTTTTTGTACAGTGGCAAGGGTGGATCGGCTAACGGGAAGTTTGCGAGAAGGTCCTTGGTGTGCCGGTTCAGGGTCCCTGTCGTTGGCATCCCTGGGCGCTTGAATCAGCCTGGGGGTTGGAATCGTGCCGCCGTTTCCCACGGCCGCCATCATCACCGCCAATTGCATGGGCGTGACCAGGTTGAACCCCTGACCGATGGCCACCGAAAGGGTCTCACCCCCCTGCCAGGGTGACCCGATATGTTTTAACTTCCACTCCTTGGATGGCACAAGCCCTTCGGCCTCCCGATCAAGATTGATGCCGGTCAGGGCTCCCAGGCCGGCGGACTTGGCATAGTGCGCCAGTACATCCACCCCCAGCTCTTCGCCCACACGATAGAAGAAGACATCACACGATTCGGTGAGGGCCTTGATTACATTGACCTTGCCGTGACCCCCTCGCTTCCAGCAGTGGTAAACGCGGTTGCCGAATCGATATTTGCCGGAGCACTGGAAGGAGGTCCGGGTGTCGATAACCCCCTCTTCAAGCCCGGCCATGGCGGTAATAATCTTATAGGTGGATGCCGGCGGATATTCGGCTTGAATGGCCTTGTTCTCCAGGGGCCGTGAGGGGTTGGTAATCAGACCTTGCCACTGTTTATGGCTCATACCGGTTACAAACCAGTTGGCGTTGTAGGTGGGACTGCTGACCATGGCCAGGACTTCACCGTTTTGAGGATCGATGGCCACGGCGGCACCGGCCTTGCCCTTCAGCATCTCTTCGGCAGTACTTTGCAGGGCTCGGTCGAGGGTCAGCGTCAAGTTGCCTCCGGCATGGGCTGGGACGGTATTCAGCACACTTACCACTTGGCCAGTGGCATTGACCTCCACCTGGCGGCCACCGCGTTTGCCTCTCAAAACGGCTTCAAAAGCCTTTTCCACACCGAATTTGCCGATATAGTCGCCCCCCTTGAACTCCTCAAAGCCGGTGCCTTTCAACTCTTCTGCGCTGATCTCGCCGACATAGCCGAGCAGGTGGACGGCGTGCGATTGAAAAAGATAGTGCCGGCGCGGGGCAACCCGCACCACCACCCCCGGCAAGTCGAATAGGTTGACTTCGACGACGGCCAGCATTTCGCGACCGATATCCTCTTTCAGCAATACCGGCACATAGGCCCCCTGAGGCCGGCTCTTTTTTATCCTGGCTTTCAAATCAGCCACAGTATACCCGATCAGCGGGGCCAATTTGTCGAGCGTAGTCTCCAGCGGCTGGGCATCCTTTAATATAATGTACAGATCAAAAGAGGGTCGATTGTCCACCAACATGTGATTGTTGCGGTCGAAAATCAGTCCCCGCGGCGCATCGATATCATGCAGGCGAATACTGTTGCTTTCCGACAGCCGACGATACTCCTTGCCGCCGCCGACCTGCAAATACAAAAGGCGAGAGATCAAAATAGCAAAAGCAATCAGCACCGCCAGCATCACGCCGACGACCCGCCGACTGAACCATTCACTCCCAACCCTCTCGAAATGAGTCTTCAAGCTACCGCCTTTAGCCGTCTTCTACCTTGAACTATGAACTATTTGGGTCTAGACGCTCGGAAAAAAAACCCTCCCGCCATGCATCCAGCCTGTTTTGAGACCATGTTACGATCATCAAGATCAGCGGCCCGGTGACCAAGGCCCAAATGACTTGCGACAAAACGGTCATAGCCGCATCCACGGGTACAATTGCCGCTGGCGCCAGCAACAGCATGTAGGCCATCAGGACGGCATTCTCGAAGACCACTCCTATGGCCACGGCCAGGACCATCAATACTATGCTACCGGCATGCATCACGTGGCCGGCCCAGCGCACACCCGCATAGAGCCAGCCATAGATGGCCAGGAAAAGCCCCGGCGGACCGCCACACAGGCTATCCATTATCAGGCCGCAGAAGAGGACAACCGGAATTCCTTCCCGCGCAGATCGCAAAAGGCTCAGATAGATGATGATGGGGATGAGCAGGTCGTAGAACTTCCCAAGCATGGGGAGGCCGGAAATCAGGGAGGTCTTTATGAGTACCAGGAACAAGCTAACAAGGATATAGAACAAAATTGTCATGGCGCTCGATCCGGCTCCCGTACCGGAACAATCAGAACCTCTTCCAGACGTTCGAAGTCGACATATGGGGTCACGGTAACATCCTGAAAAATTCCCGCCTCATGCTTGATAATCGTAGCCACCTCGCCTACCGGAGAACCTTTAGGAAAGACCCCATCCATACCGGATGCAACAACGGCATCGCCCTGGCTCACATCGTGTTTACGCAGGACAAAGTTAAATACACAATGGCCCGCCGCGCCGCCCTTTATAATACCCCTGGCCCGGCTGTTGCGCACCACCGCGTCAACCGCGCTATTGGGATCGGTAAGCAGCATAACCTTGGCGTAATGGGTGGTGGCATTGATAACGATACCGACTATGCCTTCAGGATTGACCACCGGCTGACCTTTGACGACTCCTGCGGCGCTGCCCTTGTCCACCATGATCGACTGAAACCAGGCCGATGGGTCCTTGCCCACCACCTGGGCTGCAATCACTTCCCGCTCCATCTCGCGTGCCAGACCCAACATCCGGCGCAGGCGAGCATTCATCAACCTAGCCTCTTTGATATCATGATGCAACGACTTGGCCTGACGCAGCTCCTTACGCAAACGCACGTTCTCTTCTACCACCGAAATCAGAAAGAAGTAGTGTTCCCAGATATTGCGCATAAACCGGCTTGCGCCCATTACTGCCTTCTGTAAGGGCGCAACCAGAGTTATGACAATCCGGCCAGGTACATGGGCCGAGTAGAGTTGACGGCTGCTTAAAGAGAGACTTAAAATACTGAGGGCGATCAGGGTGAACAGACCAACGAACAGAGCCATTTTTTTTGAAAACATGGGATCAGTAAATCACCACTTGTTTGAGGATTTCAAGGGAGTCGAGTGCCTTGCCGGAACCCACCACCACGGTTGACAAGGGGTCCTCGGTCACTGTGATGGGCAGGCCGCTCTCTTCCCTGAGGAGCTTGTCCAGATTGGTCAGTAAAGCGCCGCCACCAGTGAGTACAATGCCGCGATCGACAATATCCGCCGCCAGCTCGGGCGGCGTCTGTTCCAAGGCGATCTTGACCGTCTCGATGATGGCGTCGATCTGCTCGGAGATAGCAATGCGCACCTCTTCGCAATCGATGGCCAAAATCTTGGGAATGCCCGATACCAGATCGCGACCCTTGACCTCAATGGTTTCCACCTGGTCAGGGTCGGGATAGGCGTTGCCCACGGTGGTTTTTACGATCTCCGCAGTGCGTTCGCCGATGAGCAAATTGTATTTGCGCTTGATATATTGAATGATGGCCTCGTCCATTTTATCGCCGGCCACGCGAAGAGATCGGCTGTAAACGATACCGGCTAAAGAGATCACCGCCACTTCGGTGGTTCCACCGCCTATATCCACCACCATGTTACAGGTCGGTTCGGTGATGGGCAGTTCGGCACCGATGGCGGCGGCCATGGGCTCTTCGATAAGAAATACTTCCCTGGCGCCGGCCGATTCGGCCGACTCCCTGACGGCGCGTTTCTCCACCTGGGTGATTCCCGACGGAACGGCGATGATCACCCGCGGGCGGACCAGTGAACGACGATTGTGCACCTTCTGGATAAAGTGGCGCAACATCGCCTCGGTGACTTCGAAGTCCGCGATGACGCCGTCGCGCATGGGACGGATGGCCACGATGTTGCCAGGCGTTCTGCCGAGCATATTCTTGGCCTCGGTACCCACGGCCAATACACGGTTGCGGACGCGATTGTCCGTGCGCACCGCCACCACAGACGGCTCGCTCAAGACGATGCCCTTGCCTTTGACATATACCAGCGTATTGGCGGTACCCAGGTCGATGGCCAGATCACTCGAAAAAATACCAAAGATAGAATCCATGAAAAAGTTCATATTAACGCCTTCTATACTATTTTGGTGTTGCGGGGTCTTGCGCGCTGAACTGCGCGCCGGACTATCTTATTTGCAGCCGTTCAATGTCACCATACGGTTTGCATCATCACTCTGGCTACCAGAACATCATTGTAATATCAAGAATAAATTATGGAAATTGCGACCAAAAACTAATTCCCATAGACCCTCGAGACCCTCACCGGAAGCCTAAGTCAATGACTCCATTACGGCGTCATGCAAAGCGGGCCTAAAGGCCTTGATGCCGGTGTTGAAGCGCCACGGATGTACCCGGTTGGTCAATAATACCACCGCCACCCGCTTGGGCCGGTGCACCCAGAACGAGGTGCCGGTAAATCCCAGATGCCCCACGCTGTCCGGCGGAAAGCATCGCCCCGCGCTGGAACCACGCTGCGCCGGCGTATCAAAACCCAGGGCCCAACGCTCTTTAGCCCTGCATGTGAAAAACTGCCTGACCAGACGGGTATCGAAAACCGCCTGCTGGGACTGGTCATGTTCCGCCGCCAGCAAGGCCCGCAGTAATCGGATGACCCCCGCCGCTGTACCGAACAACCCTGCATGGCCGGCAATGCCGCCGCTGATATAGGCATTATCATCATCAACATGGCCAACCATTAATTTTTGTCGCCAGGGACAGAACTGGGTGGCCGCGAAACGTCCGGGCCGCAAGACCGGAACACGAACATCGGTAAAGAAAAGATCCTCTATGCCCAGAGGGGCATAGACGGCAGTGTGGACCGCAGCGGCCAGGTCGGTTCCAGTGATCGATTCCACCACCCACTGTAGCAGCATATAGCCCAGATCACTATATTCGGTAACCTTTGCGGGAGGCGCCAGCAGCGGCGTGCGGCGCACAAGTAGCTGCAATGCCGCGCGTCGTTCACCAAAGGCAAGGCGGCGCAGTTGCATAAAAAAAGGCCGCCAGGGGGGCAGCCCCGAACTATGCCCCAGCAGTTGGCGTATGGTGATGCGGGCCTTTTCGGAACCCATAAACTGCGTACAAAAATCGCCACAAGGCTGATCCAGATCGAGACGGTCTTGACTCACCAGCGCCATAACCGCCACGGCCGTAGCCAGGGGTTTGGTCAGGGATGCCAGGTCAAAACAGGTGTCACGCCTCATGGGCCGGTCGCTGAACAGGTCAGCCACGCCATAGGCCCGCTCGAAGATCAGGTGCCTGTCCATGCTCACCGCCAGTACGGCACCGGGAAAGATATGCCGGGCCACCGCATTACGCATCATTCGATGGGCAGCTTGCATTGGCTGTGACACACTCTACTCCTTTAAAATTGCATCTGGAAAAGATAGCTCACCGCTCCCGCTGTCCAACCGGGCGAGGGCCCCCAGGGCAATGGTAAGATTGCCATGGCCGTGCCCTATTGGTAGGCCTGCGGCAACGGGAATATCCTGCTCTTCGAAAAATGTCCGCGCCATGTGGTGTATGATCCCCAATTGGCCGCAGCGCTCGAAACCGCCCAACACCACGCCGGCAAGCCCTTCCAGCAACCCGGCCATCTTCATCTGGAAGAGCATGCGGTCGATGCGATAGGGGGCTTCACCCACCTCTTCGATGAAAAGTAGCTTGGCATTCAAGGGAACCCAGAACGGTGTACCGATCAAATGTGACAGGACGGTCAGGTTGCCGCCCACCAGAACACCTTCGGCCACCCCCGGAATCAGAAAGTCGGCCCGGGGCATGGCTATGGATTGCATTTGAACCCTGGTCAGCGCTTGAAACCAGGATCGACGGCCGGCCTGATCCGATCTGCCCAGGGTGGTCACCGTGGGACCGTGAAAAGTAGCCATCCCGCACCGCTTGTAGACTGCTTGGTGCAGTGCCGTTGCATCACTAAACCCGATCAGCGGCTTGGGGTAGGAGGCCATCAGCGCATAATCCAGTCGGTCGAGGATCCGAAGGGCGCCATATCCCCCACGGGCACACATCACCGCGCGCACCTCGGGGTCACCGAACATGGCATTCAACTGGTCGGCCCGCTCGGCATCCGTACCGGCCAGATACCCATTGCCGGCATATGCCTGCGGGTCGATCCTGGTGCCAAAGCCCATTTGGTGAATTGCCTCAATGCCCTTATCCAGGGAAGCCTTGTCGAAAGGACTGGAGGGCGCGACAACCCCTATGATATCGCCGGCAACCAGTCGCCGGGGACGAACCGCTTGAGATGGATTGATCCGCATATGTCCTCTTCTCCCGATAATGTCCTGATGCCATTTTCGCAATAGTCAGATTCGCCACCCAGGGATCAGCTCATCATTGAGCAGCTCCGCGAGATCGCCGGGGGCCGGCCGAGTTCGCTGATCGATGCCTGCCACCGGCACGACCCCCATCAGGGCGTTGGCCGCCAGAACTTGCTCGGCGGTCAAGAGCGCCTCCTGAGCAACCCGATTCTGGAGCACCTTATAGCCCCATACCGTAAGCAGCCGGCAGGCAGCCTGGGCCATGACACCGGGCAGCACGGCCGGGGATTGGGGACGCGTCACCTCGCGGCCGTTGATCAGCAGCAGATTGGCTGTGTTGGTCTCGGAGACCGTATTGTCAGGATTGAGGATCACGGCCTCGTCAAACTGATTTTTCCGAGCCCATTGGCCCGCTTGCAGGTAGTAAAGATAGTTCAAGGTTTTATGCACGGCAAGGGGAGATTGACGCGCTTGCGGATATATTCCCAGGCGGAGCCCTGCAGCGTCGATGCCCTTGAGCCGATGGGCATAGGGCCGGGCAGTCACCAGCAAAGTGTGATCCCAGGGCGCGGCGTCGCGGGTACCGCGGGTGGCCAGAATCTTGACCGCCGCGCAGCGGCTCTTCAAGCCGTTGGCCGTCACCACCTGGTCGATGATCTCGCGCCAGGTCAAATCGGGCGGTGGGCCGGGCATCAGGGCACGCCAGGTATGATCGAAACGCGCTATATGGTTCCCCAGCAAGGGCGGCCGGCCGCGGTCCACACGCAGGGTCTCGAAAAAACCAAAGCCGTATAGCAGCCCCAGGTCGGTCGCTGGTACCACGGCCGCATGCTCGGGCACAAGGCGGCCATTGTGCCAGACTGCGGGTTCGTGCGCAACGGTCTGCCCCCCCCGACACGCGGAGAGTAATGTGCGGCCCTTGTGCAGGGTCTCTTCGTACTCGGCAGCGGGATCAGAGTCGTAGACGATGCCCCCTCCTACCGAAAAGTACAGCATACCGTTCATCAGGGTGGCCGTGCGGATGGCAATCGAAAGATCCAGGTTGTCGTCGAAGCCAAGGTAGCCCAGGCTGCCACAATAGACATGCCGTCGGACACTCTCCAACTGGTCGATGATCTCCATGGCTCGCACCTTGGGACAACCGGTAATGGAGCCCCCCGGGAAAACGGCTTGCAACAGGTCCACCGAATCCTTGCCTTGATCCAGCCGGCCCTCTATTTTAGATACCAGGTGGTAGACGTTCCGATAGGCCTCCAGACGCTTATGTTCAGCCACGCTCACCGATCCGGGTGCGCAGACCTTGCCCATATCGTTGCGCAGCAGATCGACGATCATGGAGAGTTCGGCGTCGTCCTTGGGGCTTTGGATCAATTCGCCGCGCAGGGCCCGATCTTTTTCGGGCGTGGCTCCCCGGGGACGGGTGCCCTTGATGGGCCGGGCCTCAACCCTGCTACCCCGGCGCTGAATAAAACGCTCAGGTGATGTGGAGACCACCTGGTGGTCGCCGGCCTGTACAAAGGCGTAGAAGGGTGCCGGGTTCTCTTCGTAGAGTCGCCGAAAGAGCGTGAAGCCGTCGCCGTAGCAAGGCACCTGGAACCGATGGGAGAGGTTGACCTGATAGACATCCCCGGCGCTGATATAGTCGATCACCCGTTTCACCGCCGCCTGGTAGGTCTCCCGGGTAAAGTTGGAAGTCAGCCGTTGTGACTGGGCGCTGAACGGGACTGTTTTAGGGGCCGGGGCGATGAGGCGCTCATGAAAACGCCCCACTATCTCACGGACGCCGGGTACGCCTTCGGCGCGGCGGCGGAGTGCCAGCAAGCGGGTAGTCTGTTCACGACGGTCGTGGACTACCAGCAGTGCCGGCGCATAAAGCAGCATATGGGGCAAATACACAGCATCCACACTTGTGCGGGGCAGGCGCTCCAAGCCGTCCTTGAGATCATAGGCCAAGTAGCCCATCAAACCGGAGGCCATGGGCGAAGACCACCGGCCGGCGGGAAGCCGCAGCCGCCGCATCACCTGACGCAGGATATCGAAAGGTTGATTCTCAATCTCAAGTTCCCGGCCGTCCAATCGTAAAACAGCCGTACCCGGACGCGCCGACAAGGTGAGCCAGGGCAGTACTCCCAGGATATGGTAACGGGCGTGGTCGAGATCACCGCCGCTGAGCAGGACCACCGTGCCAGGCAGATCGGTAAAGCGTGCCGCGAGGTCCAGGAACCCCTCTTGCAGATCGAGGATCTCGCCGTGTACGCCGGTGATCAGGCCGGCGCGGTCAAGCAGTCTATCCAGTGCATCTGAGTTCATTGGCGTTTTCCAGAGGGCCCAGGTCAAGAAAATTTTCCACCATGCGAAATCCGTGCTGGGTAAGAAAACTCTCGGGATGGAACTGAACCCCGTGCAGGGGATAACGGCGATGAGAGATACCCATGATGATCCCATCGGCGGTGCGGGCGGTGATGGTCAAGCTCCCTTCCAGAGCCTCCGGCTCTGGCCTGACCACCAGGGAGTGGTAGCGGGCGGCCAGAAATGGGGCCTCGATTGCGGTAAAAATACCCCCGCCCTCGTGATAGACCTCGCTGGTCTTGCCGTGCAGGGGCCGGGGGGATGCAACTGTCCGGCCGTTGAAAACCTCGTTGATGCACTGCATGCCCAGACAGACACCCAGGATTGGTACCCGACGGTACCAGGCCTCGATCAAGGCCATGGAGATCCCGGCATGCATGGGGTCCCTGGGGCCCGGACTGATCAAAATATAGTCGGGCACCAGCCGTTCGACGTCGGCCAGGGCAACGGCGTCGTTGCGAAACAGATCGATCTCCAGCGGATATTGACGAAGCATCTGCACCAGATTATAGGTAAACGAGTCGTAGTTGTCGATAACCACCAGCCTGGAAGACATCGAATGCTCCGGTATCAAACTTAAAAAGCCACCCCGACATGAGCCTGGGTGGCTTGGTGAGAGCCTATACATAACTCAACTCTCGCGGACTATAATTATCTCCGCGATCCAAAAATGTTAATTAGGGTCATATTGAAATCGTGACACGGCGTCAAGGCAAATGTCAGCCAAGGAGTTAACCAGGGCGCGCTCTGCCGTTGCCACCCAGGGCCGACTGATTCTCTTTGGCCGCTACCCGGTACCAGGGCAAACAAAAACCCGGCTGATCCCCGCCCTGGGAGCCCTGGGCGCAGCCGAGCTCCAGCGCCAACTAACCCTTTGCAGCCTGAACACCCTGGAGCACTCCACGCTGCCGTCCACGACCTTCTATTATACCGGAGGCAGCCTGACCCAAGTCCGGCGCTGGCTTGGTCACCGGCCTATCAATTTCAGAAAACAGCAGGGCCGCGATCTGGGTGCGCGTATGCGCGCGGCCCTTTTTGCCACCCTCGACCGGGACGGCGGTCCCGTCGTACTGGTGGGCAGCGACATCGCGCAAATGGCCGCTCATCACCTGACCAGGGCATTCGACGCCCTTGCCCGCCATGATGTGGTACTTGGTCCCAGCCGGGACGGCGGCTACTGGCTGGTGGGCCTGCGCCGGCCAGTGGACATTTTTTCCAATATCCAATGGAGTACTCCGAACGTCTGGGAGCAGACCCTGGCGGCCATTCAGAACCTGGGGCTCTCCCACGCCGCGCTGCCCATGCTCAACGATATCGACACCCCTAGCGACCTGCGCCAGTGGCTGCCGGAAGCGCAATGGCCGCGTCCCTACCTTTCGGTGATCATCCCGACCTTGAACGAGGCCGCCAGCATCAGCGCCACCATCGACCGAGTTCGGCGCCATGAGTGCGAAATTATCGTGGCCGATGGCGGCAGCACGGATCGAACCGCAGATCTTGCCCGGGCTGCGGGGGCCAAGGTGATCTCCACCGCCCGCGGCCGGGCCAGGCAGCAAAACCGGGCCGCAGAGATCGGCGGCGGGGTGCTGCTCTTCTTGCACGCCGACACCCGTCTGCCCGAAGATTACGGCCACCAGATCTTCGAAACCCTAATGGCGTCCTCGGTGACGGCCGGTGCCTTTGAATTCAAGACCGACTATGACAATTGGCGCATGCGCTGGATAGAAAGGGCCGTACATCTGCGCGCCACGCGCTTTCAGATGCCTTATGGCGACCAAGGCCTGTTCATGCGCCGCTCTACATTTGAAAAGGCGGGCCGCTTCGAGGAAGTGCCCATCGCCGAAGACCTCTACCTGGTGAGGCGACTGGCCAAAATGGGACGCATCGCCCTGGCTCCGGGCGCGGCGGTGACCTCCGGCCGTCGCTGGCGGTCCATCGGGATTTGGCGCGCCACGCTGATCAACTTTCTGATTGCCGGCGGGGCTCTGCTGGGCGTAGATCCCGCACGGCTGGCGCCTCTGTACCGCTGGGGCCTTACGCCGTGAATTGATTGAGCCTATGGCGATAATTATACCCGTTCGAAGAACCAAGCCCATGAAAGTCGAGCCTGACGAAAATATGTGAGACTAAGTGGCTTCTCTGGATAGGACGATGCGAGAAAATTGTCGGTTTCAACAACCGCGTCTCGTTGATGCTTCTGAAATCGAATATGACTTCCATTCTGGCGGACAACAACCCATCTGCCTCGTTGTAGGGCCTCACCTGGTACGGCTCAGGTGACCACTTCTATATCAGTAACTACTCAGAGCACTTCATCTTCGGCCCTTCAGGCCTTTCCATATAGCGATGCTATTATGAAAAGACCTGAATGACCGAACCTAAAGCACTCTGAGCAGTTACAGTTCGAGATACAATCGTTATAGTTGGTGCTTTTTTGTGCTTTTTGCCATTACGCTGAGTAGTTACAGCATTATTTAAGGA
>CAZGPF010000001.1:0-30200 GCA_964527275.1 uncultured Desulfosarcinaceae bacterium | reverse complement strand
TCGCTATATGGAAAGGCCTGAAGGGCCGAAGATGAAGTGCTCTGAGTAGTTACCTCGGGGATAGAAGTTGGCAGGTCAATTACCACCTTGGTAAACTCGCCTTCCACACTCTCGAACCAGAGGTGGCCGCTGTGATTTTCGACAATGCTGAAACTGATACTCAAACCCAGTCCGGTTCCTCGGTCGGCCGGTTTGGTGGAAAAAAAAGGGTTGCAGATTTTGTCCAGAATATCAGCCGCAATACCTTCCCCCCGATCGGTAAAGAAGGTCCGCACATGGGGTTGGCCTTCAAGCTCAACTGGTTGCATGCCGATGGTAAGAACTTTGTCGGGATCTGCCTGGGGATATTTCCAGGTCAGCGCGTGCCGGGCGTTGCTGATGATGTTCAGAAAAATCTGCTGGATCTGCTGGGCATCCACCAGGCAGTGGGGCAGCGAGTCCTCGATTTCGAGCTTCAATTGAATGTGGTCCTTGTCGAGCATGGCCTGGTTGAGTTCCAGCGCATCCAGCAGGACGGCTGACAAATCCACAGCTACTCGTTCGTCATTGCCTTCACGAGCAAATGAGAGCAGCTTACGCACGATTAGCGCAATGCGGTCGCCTTCCTTGATGATGCGTTGCGGAATGTCGTCGTCTGACCCGGTCTTGGCGCACTGCTCAACGAGGATTTCACCATAATTGATGATGCCGTTGATGGGGTTGTTAATCTCATGGGCCACTCCGGCGGCCAGTTCCCCCAGGGAGGCCAGATGTGCGTTGCGGGACGCCTCGGCCTGGAGGTTCTTGATCTCGGTGGTGTTACGACCGACCATGACCACATGCCTGGGGGCCCCCCAGCGGTCCTTCAGGGCCACGTTGGCGGTGAACCAGAAATTCAACTTGAGGCCCTCTCTGTCGGTAATCACGATCTCCATGTCGTTCTGGGAACTGTCAGCAAAACATTGCTGGACGATACACTCCTCCGGTGGTGAGTCCTGCCCGTGGATGACTTCGCTGTAGCCGTGCCCCTCTAGGTCGGGGCCGAAAATGCGGCGGCCCATTTCATTGGTCCAGGTAACGGTCCCGTGCTCATCGATCATCAACATGATATCGGCCACGGCGTCGATGATACCGGCCAATTTTTCCTGGCTGTGGCGCAGGGCGCGTTCAGCCTGGCGTTTCTGATCCCGTAGCCGGATGGCTTCGAATATGCGTTTTAAAAGCCCCAGCAATTCGTCCACCCGAAACGGCTTGCGCAGATAGTAGTATGCCCCTTCGTCAAGGGCTGCCACCGCCGAATCGAGGTCCGCGTGGGCCGTTATGATCACGCCGTAGCAATCGGGGTTCTTCTGCTTCAACTCGGCCAACAACTGGGTACCCGTCCCATCGGGCAATTTAAGATCGAGCAGCAGAATGGTGGGCCGGTGATCCTCGAATCGCTCATGGGCCGTGGCCACCGATCCGGCGGTTACGGTGGTGTAACCTTCCAGTTTGAGAATATCCTCGAGGTTGGCGCAGTGCGCGGCATCGTCATCCACTATGAGAATAGACGGAAGTTCCATCAGGCTCCCTTTTGCTGGCAGTCATTCTGCCCCCATCTGGGTATTTCCACGGTGATGCGGGTACCGTGGTCAGGTTGGGTATCCAAGTAGACCATACCATTATGCTCGTCAGCAATCTTTTTGACTATGGCCAGGCCGAGTCCTACACCTCGCGCCCAGGTGGTATACAATGGATCGAAGGCCCGGTCGGCCACCTGGGGAGTCATACCCACCCCATTGTCGGCCACCCTTAAACGCACGCTGTTGCGAGCGGCGAGCGTGGCCACGCGGACTTCCGGTTCATATAGATCGTCAGCAGCGTTGGTTTTCTCCATTCTCATCTGCACGGCATTTACGGCATTGTCCACCAGATTGGTAACAACGCGTTGGAGTTTGTTGCGGTCGAAAGGCACGATGGGCATCTCCGGCGCCAGTTCACGCACTAGGCTTACATTGGCGGGAATCTGGAGTTGGTCAAGAACTTTTTCCAGAAACGGATTGATCTGTTCGAAGACGGGGTCTGGCTGGCGCGCCCGGGTATAGTCCAGCAGATCGTTGACGATAGTGTCGCACATCTGGACCTGTTCTTCGATGCGGCCCAGATGCTGGCAAGTCTTCTCGTCCGCTTCGTGGCAAATCCGTCGCAGATAGTAAATAGAAGAGTGGATAACGCTAAGCGGGTTACGCAACTCATGACTGACCGTGGCGGTCAGCTGCCCAAGCATGGAGAGCTTTTCATGCTTGATCAGCTCCTCCTGGGCGGCTTCCAGATCACGGGTGCGTTCTTTAACCAGCTCCTCAAGATGATTGCGGTGACGGGCCAACTCCTCCTCGGCGCGCTTGCGCTCAGTGATATTGATGGCAATGCCCCCGGTAAACCGAGGCACTTGGTCGGCATAAATAGGAAAGCGGTATGTCAGCCAATCGGTCACTCCCTCCCGGGTGCGGTAAACCTCTTCGCTTTTTTTTATGTCACCTGTATCCACCATGATTTCAGAGCTTTCCGTAACGGAGGCGCCCTTTTGCATCCAGGGATCGGGGGAGGGAAGAACCGACGCCCTGGTCTGGGCTGTGGCGAGCGTCTTTTGATGCAGCCGGTTGGCAAAAACGACGTTGCCCTCCCGGTCCTGGATGAAGGCCCTGCCAGGCAGGTGCTCCATGAAGAGCACAAATCTCTCCCGGCTCTCCTCCAGGGCGTTGCGTGTCTGGTTAAGCTCAATGACGCGCTTTTCCAGGCTCGTAAACGAGTCTTTAAGGGCATCGGCCATGGTGTTGAACCGCAGGGCCAGATCTTCCAGCTCATCGCCGGTCCGACGCACGGTGATCTTGTCAAATTTCCCTGCGGCAATCTGTTCGGCCCCCCGGGTCAATCCGGCGATGGGCTTCAGGCAGCGGCTGATAAAAATAAAGATCAGCAGGGCCGAGAGGATGCCGCCGACCCACAATAGCCCCCAGAAATACTTGATGTAGGCGATGATCGGTTTGTTAAGCACCGCCCAATCTTCATTGGTGATAATCCCCCATCCGGTGCCGGGGACGGGGGCGAATCCCGAGATGATAAGCTTTCCCGTGGGGCCGCGTGTCAGCATGGCCCCGCTCTCCCCGCGCATGACCCTGGCAACGGGGTCCGATTGTTTCATCATGGTGCCGAGTAGCGAGCTGTGCCTATGGTAGAGAACCCGTCCGTTGCCATCCACCAGGTAGGCATAGGCGCTGTGCCCCGATTTAAACTCCAGTACCCGGCTGTAGGTGGTTCCCAACAAAGAATATTTTACGCTGCATAGACCAGTCAGCGCCCCCTTGAAATTACCATCCAGACCGATAATCGGCACACCTATCATGATCACTTCCACGTCTGAAGGCGCGGTGTGAAACACATTGGAGAATACCGGCCTCAACGTCCGGCGCAGTTGGTCGAAACTTGCGGGAAAGGGAAAGGCACCGGAAAGCTTGCGATCCGAGTAGGGGGTTGACCAGACCGTACCGCCCTTGTGGTTGTAGACCGTTACCCCTCCGTCATAGAGATAGAGCCAGCTTCCGGTTGCGTTTAACAGGCTGCCGATACGCTTGGGATTCAGCGAACGGCAATGGTCTGAGGCGGCCAGGTTCTGGAGATTGCGCACATATTGGCTAAGGTTTTCCGCCAGGCGGGCGGCTGCAATGCGCGCAAGTTCGATATCGCGCCTTTCGCCCACATCCCGGGCGGTTTTGATGACGGCCTGGTACGCCGTAATGGAGACGACCCCCATAACAAAAAAAATCGGGATCAGCGCAAGCAGCACAATCTTGACGCGCAGGCTTTTAAAGGCCAGGAGAGATTTCGCATCTCGTTTTTTAGCGGTTCGCTTGATCAGTCGCATTTTTCGTTTTGGCGTTCTCGCTTCGCGCTATCAGGGGCCGTTAATTTCAGCCAGGGCATCCTCGATCCTGTTGCGCGCCGGGGCTGTAACCCAGGTGCGCCACTGTTCCGGATAGCTACGCAGAAAATAGACCGCCGCAGCGTTCCACTTTTGCCCGCCCTGACGAAATACCCAGGAGAGGGTATCGCTCAAAGACTCAGCATTGACCGCCATTTTTTGCATGACTTCCAGCACATCAGGCAGACGACCGGCCAACTCCTGGCTTGCAAATTTGTGGACGGGTGTCTGTTCGTATTCACAGGCTTCGTCAAGCGGACGCAGGGTCTTGTCGTTGGCCGCCTTGACTACCTTTTCCCAGCACTGTTCAGAATAGGACGGCTCTTCTAACACCTGCCATTGATAAGAGGCCATTAGGGAGTTGGGTGTCCAATAGTAACCGAAAACCGGTACTCGCTTAAGCTGGGCATTTTCAAGGACCGCCCTCAAGGCCTCCGGGGAAATGGGTGATACGGCATTGTAAAATTTGTTGAGTCCGTAGGCTTCCAGCTTGACGGTGTTGATCTCAAGGCATGTCCAGCCTGTGATACAGTTGAAAAATAGTCCCTTGGAGGCGTCCTCGGGATCTTGAAACAACCTCCAGGGCTGACGCATGTCCGCCACCGTGCGAATATTATGTTCCCGGGCCATCCAGGCCGGTATAACCCAGAACTGATTCCCGTCAGCGTAGATCGCTCCCAGATCGAGTATACGACCGCCGGCGACCTCGCGTCGGTACCACTCCTGGTTGTTACTTTTCCAGACTTCCAGGGCCACATCGATATCGCCCTGGACCATCAGGCGCTGCATCTCCTTGGTGGTGCACTCTACGCGCTCCACCGCATGGCCATATCCCTTCTCGATGATAAACTCGGCGATGGCGTTGTTGATCTGCAACATGTCGATCTGATCGTCGTGGAGTCGAACCACCCTCTTTTCCGGCTCTCCCCAGGAAAATTGACAGGCGGCAAACGCCAGGCAGGCCATTAACAGCGCAAAGGACGCGCTCAGGTGCATTCGCATCGAGCGCCTGCGCCGGTCAGATAACCCATCAGGATGGGGTATGATGGCTAAGATCCGATCCACTCTTGCGTGAAAACCGTGTGGCAGCATATTTTTCGAGCTTCCAATCAGGCACCCTACAAAGGGAGCATACGCCATGAAACCATTTGTTGCGCAGCCAGCGGGCTGCTCGGCTGTTGCGCGAATTTCGCACCCTGAAGCTGCGTCCGCAGTGGGTGACCACCAAGGCATAGTCCCCTGCAACCTCGATGGTCCTGATGCCGTGCAGCACCCCCCGACGCGACGGCCATAGTTTAATCTTAGCAAGCAGACGGAATAATTCAACCCGCTTACGATAGTAGCGTTTGGTCGCTTTTCTTTGGCGCCTCTTGGTCATGCTCGGGACCCGGGGGGCGGCAGCCAGGCCTCTACGGCCATGGTGGCCACTCCGATTTGCAATCGATCGTGAATCAGACGCGAGGCCATATCCGCCATTTTAAGAGGATGCAGCCCGCAAGGAACCCCGGGAGCCGAGATTACGGTCCGGGGCGTCACAAAAGACGGGGCTATGATGTTGGCCGCTGGCGTGGCATCCAATATCAGGTCGTATCTCGAAACAACCCGTTCCAACTGATCTTCAATAACCACCGGAAGCTCTAGATACGACGTAATCGATGCCGCGAGTGCCCGCGCCTTTTCCACCTCCCGATCCAAAAGCCCTACACTGGCGCCCAGGTCGGCCAGGAGGATAGCGGCGCCTCGACCCACCGCACCACAACCCAAAACCAACACTGGTCTGCCTTGCAACGGACCGGCCAGCAACTCCAGGGCGGTGGCAAAACCTCGACCCGTGGCCGTGCTGTTGTCCGCCACACGGCGGGTAAAAAGATTCAGCGCATTGAAGCTGTGATCATCGGCCATCAGAACCATGCGCGCCCCGCTCTCGCAGGCATCGGCCAGCCCAGCCACATCCAGACGGGAAGCGACATGGGCCTTAAACCCGATGTGGTTCAATATGGCGGCTACGGCGTCCGAAAAGCCGTCGATGATCCCCTTTCCCGATGTTACCGGAACCACCACGGTGGGGTCGTCATCGAAGCCCAACCGTAAAGTGGCGTCATGGTATCCACAGGCCCGCAGGGCCAACTCCCGCAGGCTGTGTCCGGTCACTTTCCGCAGCCTGCGTTCGTATGCCGGCATGGTAGCGGCAATCTCATGGATATCATCTGCACAGAGGCGTGTCATACGCTGCCTCCCGCCGGCTGAGCGACAACCCCAGGGTTGCAGGCGTCGCCAATGCGCTCAATCGCGGCGCAACGCTTGCGCCAGGCCGCAGCGGGATCTTTGCCGCAACAGATCAGAGTGGCCGCCCAGGCGTCGCAGCCCTTTTCAAAATCGGTTATGGCTTCATCACAGCCGAAAAAATCGGCAACCAGGCGCAGAGAACCAGCGCGGCCCAGCCGGCTTTCACCACAAACATGGACCAGGCCTTGCTGCACGCCGATGTGTTCATAGACTACAGCGCGTTTGGGAGTTTCAGGCCTCGCAACAGAAATATGTCGCGGGACAAACAGGTTGCCTAACAACTCAATGAGATTGACCCCGCTGGTCCAGTAAACGGCGGTGGGTGTCTGGCTGGGAATACGAGCGTCAATTTCCAGCACATAGAGCCGATCTTCCCATAATACAACCTCCACATCCATGAGCCCCGTTAGCGCAAGGGCTTCGGCAAGCAGGTGCGACATAGCGGCCAAAGTCGCCTGATGAACGGGGGGCAAGCTTGACGGCGCACGCACGCGCTTACAGTCAAAAGCCTCGTCCATGAAAAGGTCGGTCACAGCGAAAGTCCGGTATTGACCGGGACGGCCAAGCACCTCGATGGAAAAAGTGGGACCATCCAGAAACTGCTGACATAACAAAGGTTTCTTTTGCGGTCTGTGCGCGAGAAATCTCTTGGCCGCCTGACGGGAGGAAAAGAGTCTGACGCCGCTGCTGCCGCTGCCACTGTTGGGTTTGACGATCACCGCCCCCCGGTGTTGCCCATCTTCCGATGGTAGCAGCAGGTTGAGTTGCGCAAAAAGGCGGTTTGATGCCGCTTTGGAGCAGGTAACCGCATAGGCTGCGGGATCGAAAGCCAAGGGCGTTTTGGCCCCTTTGGCCGCAGCCACCAGGGCATCGAGCGCTACCCGATTTTCGAGGGCCGGCAAGACCAAATCGACCTGCTCGAAGATATGCTTGATTTCAGCGCCGTCACCGACATCGATCTGTTTGAAGGCCTGGCTAAGACCCCTGGCAGGCGGCGAAAGTCGGCGATCCACTAAGGTCACATGCCATCCGGCCTTGCGGGCCAGGTAGGCGGTTTCGACACCTTGCAGACCGCCGCCGACCAACGCGATATTCATGCCGATCTCCACAGAGACCCGCGACGCACAACCGCATGGCGTCGCAAGCGCATCCATGCACCTAGCTCTTGTGGCTGGGCCACCCGCAGTCCGGCGGATTCGATGACTCGGCGCACGGCCGGCGCCGTTCGGCGAGCATTGTCGATATCCAGCCTGCCGCCGGCCACGCCGCAAAAACCCTCTCCGGGCGGCACAAGTGATGTCACGACGTTGGCCCCTGCATCGAGCCTTTGCCGCAGGCCCTTGAGCCCTTCCACATCGAGGGAGGCCGGAATCAGCTTGTCCGGAAAAGCCAGGCGCATGATGGCGATAATCATGCGCTCGCGCAGATTGTTGGCTTGGGGACTTTCCGCCAGAGGGGTGCCCGGCTGGGGCACGAAGTTCATAACCCGCACCTGGTCGGCGTCCATGGCGGCCATGGCTACCAGAGAATCGACTACCTGCCGATCAGACTCGCCAATGCCACACAGAATGCCCTCCTCAACCAAAAGCCCCGCCTTGCGGGCGGCCTCCTTGGCGGCCATGCGTCGCCCAAAATCCTGCCCAGGCCGAAGATATCGAAACAGCCTTTTCGAATGGGTCTCTTGATAACAGGCATACCAATCCGCGCCGGATGCGGCCAGCAGTTCCAGTTGGTACGACGGCAGCCACCCCGGCGACACCATCAGCGGCAGACCGCTGACCTGACGCACCGCTCGCACGAGTTCCGGCAAGGAGTCCGTCCCCCGACGGAAAAGCGTCGGATCTTCCCCCATGGTCAGATCGATGAGATGCACGCCCGAAGATGCCAGCCTGGCGGCCGCAGCCACGATCTGGTCGAAGTTCTTGCGGTAACGCCGGAAGCCGTCATTGTCACGGCGAAATTTACAAAAACGACAGTTATTGCGACAGTGGGTGCTGGTGTATAAAAACCCGTAGAGAAAGATACGCTGGTGGCTGAAAGTTTTGCGCACCTGGCGTGCCGCTTTAAAAAGGGCTTCGATCTGCCCAGGGCAGTCAAGTTTCAGCAGCGCTGACATCGCCCGGAGTGTCAATCCATGACCGTCGCGAGCCTGCGACAATATATTTTCCAGTTCAGACGACTTCATGGCTAAATAGTAACTACTCAGCGTAATGGCAAAAAGCACAAAAAAGCACGAACTGCAACAATTCTATCTCGAACTGTAACTGCTCAGAGTGCTTTAGGTTCGGTCATTCAGGTCTTTTCATAATAGCATCGCTATATGGAAAGGCCTGAAGGGCCGAAGATGAAGTGCTCTGAGTAGTTACGCTAAATATTCAATGGTATCCCGTTCAGATTGGAAAGGCTGCGCCCACATTTTTTCAAATTGTCCCGTCCCCGGGCCACCATTGTTAAGCGTTCTAGGCCGAATCCGATGCCCACCCAGGTTTCGGTCACGCCCCAGGCGGCATCCAGTCGATGGGGGCCCATAGCCGCAGAGGCCACCTCCAGCGATCCCGCACCGGCCACGACATCCACTGTGTCACCGTACACTTCGGAATGCTCCTCTTCGATCCGGTAATCCGCAATAGTGGCCCTATCCATAATGAGAGCCGTCAACGCTTTTAGTCGCCGGTGCCGTTCGGTTTGCGGCATGCCGTACTCCACCAGGTTCAGCATGGTAAACTCGTTCAGGTGTCGTGCACCATGGCTCTCTTTTCGAAAACAGGGGCCGATTTCAAACAGCCGCAGCGGGCGCGGCCACAAGCGTAGCAGATCTTTGGAGACATAGTAGAGATGGGGGGCCAGCATGGGCCGGAAACAACGGTTGGCATCGGCCCAGAAGATTTGCCGGTAGAGTTGGTGGTCCGGGCCAAGGGTCATGCGCTTCAGGTGTCCCCTGGACATGATGATGGGCGTGACGATCTGTGTGAATCCCTCTTGGACCAGGGCCTCGGCCAGCAGGTGCTCCAGGCGGACAAGGTGCGGCCGGCGGTCGTCGCTCCTGAATTGCAACAACCGTTTGCGACTTTGGCGGGTCAGCCTTTTGGCCTGCTCCTGGAACGCGGCATCGCGTTGGGATTCATTCTCGAAGGTAAGCTTCAGCGTGTCGGCGTCCGCTCCCAGGGATTTAAGCCGCTTGAGCTGGGAGTCGGACCACCGACAATTGTACACAGCTATCCCTTCTGCGTGGCCTGCGCCGCAGCCTTGAAAATGGCGGAGAATCCGGGAGTTGCACCCGGCTGTGCGGATTTAGAGTCCGCATGATCTCGTTGCGATCCATCCTCCGCAGCGGAGGTGATGTTAAGTGATAACTGGCGCCTGAACAGATACAATCAAATCGTATCTCAGGCCGCGAGAGCCTTGGCCATCTTGGCCGCCGAACCCGCATCGGGGGCAAACCCGTCGGCCCCGATTTCATCGGCAAAGGCCTGGGTCACCGGCGCGCCGCCCACCATGATTTTCACTTTGTCCCGTAGACCGCTCTCCACGATGGCATCTATGGTCTCTTTCATCATCGGCATGGTGGTGGTCAGCAAGGCGGAGAGGCATACGATATCGACATCCTTCTCCTGGATCGCAGAAACGAATGCCTCGGGCGCGATATCGACACCTATGTTGTGTACTTCCATGCCGGTACTCTCCAGCATCATGGAGACCAGGTTCTTGCCGATGTCATGGAGATCGCCTTTCACCGTGCCGATGAGCACCCGACCGCTTGTCGTGCTCTGATCCTCGCCCAGCAGGGGCTTCAACACATCCAGAGCCCCGCTCATGGCCTGGGCTGCCATCAACACTTCGGGGATGAACATATCCCCGCTCTCCATCTTGTCGCCCACCACATCCATGCCGGCCATAAGACCGTCGTTGAGGACTTCGTTGGCCATCATTCCACTATCCAGGGCCTGTTGGACCAGCTGCATGACGCGGTCGGCATCGCAGGCGATCAGCGCGTCGGTGATATTTCTTAAATCTACCATGGTCTCTCCTATATCCAGTGTCTTAAAGTATTACATCGGCAATTCTATAAACGCTATAGTTCAAAGTGGGTCATGCCTCGCGTTTGACTCCAAGCTCTTCTTCCGTTTCGGCAACTATGGAGCGCATTTTACTCAGTACGTCTTCGGGCAACGGTTTGGGCTTGTGCTCGGCGAGAATCCGCCGGGCCTCGTCCATGGCTTTTTCATGCATTGAACGCCCGCCGTCCTTTTGCCACTTGTCGCGTACCTTGCGGTCCATCAATTTGGGCTGCGACATCTTGCGCATATGATCGAATGTGTGCCTTTGCGTGAGGAATTGTTGAAAGGGTCCTACCGTATCAATCACATCCACCGCAAGCGTTTCGTCGTTCACGGGAATTCCGTTGACGACGCATTTGATCATCCGCGCAAACTCGTTGTCCATGACAAGCTGGCCAAAATCGAATGTAACGCCCGATTCGAGCATCCCCAGACCGTAAATCAGGTTGGCGCCTGCCAACGCTGTCAAGAGGCCTGAGAGCGTCTTCTCATGGGCAGCCTGGCCGTCAGCTAATTTGCTGTCAGCCTAGCCACCGGCGACCCAGCTGGGCAGCCCGTAATAGTTGGCCAGGTTGGCAACCCCGGCATTGATCATGCCACACTCCGGCGAACCCACCGTGGCAGTGGCAGTTTTCAAATCGAGCGGACAGGTTGAGCTGCCGTACATCATCGGCGTACCCTTGTGGGTCAACTGCCCGAGGGTTATACCGGCCAGAACCTCGGCATTGTGTACAACCAAAGTGCCGGCCAGGGTCACTGGTGCCGTTCCTCCGGCCAGGGCCTGGGTCAATACATTGACCATCACGCCGGAGCGGGCACCCTCCACAATGACCTCGGTACAGTCGCTGACCAGCTTGAGGGGACTGATGGGACAGGTGTTAAAGGAGATGATCGGCCGCTCCTTTAGCTTGTCCCGCCCGCCCACGATGGTCGCGGCCATGTCGATGGCGGCCCTCATCAGGCGGCCGTTACCGGCGCCGTGAAAGCAGTGCTTGGTGGTGTTGGCCAGAAAGGCTTCGGCATTGTGCAGAGGCTGGACCGCCTGAGGCACATCGTGGGCGCCTACCGCCCGTTCATAGACATCGACGCCGTCGAGGTAATCGACGATGACGGCGCTATCGGCTACATCTTGTTTCACAGTCTCGCGCAGATCTCCCGACGTCAGATCAAAAATCGAGATGCCCTCGCCAAAGTTGGTGAAGCCCACGCGGTTCTTCTCCAACACATAATCGTTGTCCGGGTCGCGCCCGGCCAACAAAACTTTGGAGGGCGCCGAACGGATGGCATCCTCCACCAGATAGGGGGGAAATTTGACCACCTTGCTTTCCGGATCGACGGTAGCGCCGCTGCCAGCCAGTATATCCCGGGCCTCTTCGTCCTCGAAGAAGACACCGGTGTGCTGGAGCACCTGCATGGTGGCCAGATGAATGGCCTCCAGTTCGTCGTCGGTAAACATGTTCAGGCTCAACCCCCCGCTTTGCAGGAATCCCGCATACAGGTTGCGTTTCACGATTAAACCTCCCATGGGTAAATATCAGCCGGTGTGCATAGCAAGCCGGCTCGTTGACCATTACTCCTACTTCAACGGTTCTCTTCAGCTCCTCCTGTTTCTATGTTGGTCCACCCCGGTTTTAGTTGTATCCCCGGACCGGGCATCTTTACCGGAGACTCCATCTATCCTTAATGCTTGAAGTCTATTACAGTTTCCGCATTTGGCTAAACTTGGTTCTTTTCCAGGTAGGCTTGCAAAGCGCGCTCCGTATCGTCGTCGAGCATGCTCTCCGGGCATTGGGCAAGAGTGGTCTTAACCTGTTGGCCGGCACGGGCAACGATGTCTGGACAGCCCGCCTTCTCCCAGGCGGCATAGGTGTCCATATCCGAAACCGTAGGCGCCCAGATTTTGCGACACTCCTGCATAGTGCTTAGATGGGTGAGATAGGCACCGTCATGGGCGACGCTTTTGATCACATCCAGGGAGAGGGCCTCGTCCGAGACCTCGAAACCTTTCAACAGGCAGGCCACGCGATCTAATAGTTCATCATCGATGATGAACTTCTCGTACGACACGGTCATGATGGCATCGAGCAGGCCATAGCACTCGTTGACCATGTTCACGCCGGCCATGGCCAGCATAAGGAAGTTCTGCATGGTCTCATACCCGGCCTGGCAATCGACGGTCTTGGAATCGGTCAGGCCTGCCATGCAGCGGGTGGGCAGGTGGTACAACTCCTTGGCCAGTTGAATGCCGGCCATGTTGATCATGGTACTTACAGGCATGCCGGTCACATACCCGGCGGTCCGCATGTTGGGCACGGCGGATGCTGGTGAGTAGACAAAGGGAGTGCCCGGGTTGACCAGCTGGGAGAGCACCAGGCCCGCCAAGATCTCGGCGTTCTGCAGGACCACGGTTCCCAGGGGTTGTATTGGCGCGGTAACACCGGACATGGCGCAGGTCAGCACCATCACCGGCTGCCGTCGCTTGGCATAGGCCAGCAGAGTTTCACAGGGAATTTCGTCGTACTTGAGCGGGCTCAGCGGGTTAAGCGACACGGCGATCAGGTGTCTCTCCTTGAAGGGGTCCTCCCCGCCGTAAGCGATGGCCAGCATATCGAACATCTGGCCGATCTCGGCCTGTGTACCCACATACCCGCATAGCGGTTTGTCGGTATGCCGCAGCAAATGGTAAAAGATCTCCAGGTGCCGCTGCTTACCTTTTAAGTCGGAAGGATCCACCGGGATCTGACCGACGATGCCGCAGGTGCGGAGCTGCTGACCCAACTTGTAGAAGTTTACCAGATCCTCAAGGGTACCGGCCCGGCGCCCGCCCTCCAAGTCCTGGACATGGATGGGGCCATTGTTCATGCTGATATGCACGCCCTCTTGCCCTTGGCCTACAAGGATTGAGCGTTCGGGGTTGCGGGCCGCCCAGTGAAAGGCATCGGGCACGGAGGCAAGTGCTCGGTCGAGGATCTCCTGGTTGATGAACACGGTCTGACCGTCCACGCGCACATTGTGGTGACGAAAGTGTTCCAGCGCCTCGGCGCCACGAAAGACGATCCCGGTATTGGCCAGGACGTCCATTGTCGCTTCGTGAATGCGGTTGAGGGATGCTTTATCGAGCAGCTTGAAATCGGAGGCAATGGTCATGCCGGACCTCCCTCATAGTCAACCATCCAGCAAGCCTGAACGGTAGGACTTGATGTAGTTCATGCAGAAACTATCCTGACCCGCCAGTGCTTCGGCGGCCACGATATTGGCCATCATCCTCTTGTCCAGAGGATTAACGATAGCACCGTCCAGCCCCTTGGCAATGGCCATGACCATGAATATCTGATTCAAGAATTTGCGGGCCGGCAGGCCGTAGGAGATGTTCGACAAGCCGCAGGCTGTATGGATTCCCGGAAAATAGTTGACGATCTTTTCCACGGAGTTGACAAACTCCACGCCAAAGTTGTTGTTGACGCTCATGGGCTGCACCAGCGGATCGACGTAGATGTTGCCGATGGCAACATTTTTTTGCAGCAAGCCGTTGACCAGCTTGTCAGCAATTTTCAACCGGTCCTCAACGGTTTCGGGCATACCATCATCGCTCATACAGAGGGCGATGACTTTCATGTCGCTGTTGGCGATGATGGGCAGCAGGTTTTCGTAGCGCTCCTTCTCCAGAGAGATGGAGTTGATCATGGGAGTGCCCTGGTGGACCTCCAACGCCGCTTCGATGGCCTTGGGATCAGGGCTGTCGATAGCGCAGGGCCTGTCTGTTACAGCCTGGACCTGTCTGATCAGCCACTTGAGATAAGCCGGCTCCTTGCCCACGAAAATACCTGCGTTGACATCGATGTAGTTCGCGCCGGCTTCCGCCTGATCCAAGGCTACCTTTTGAATACTGGCCGAGTCTTCAGCCTCAATTGCCGCGCCAATTGCCTTGCGGCTGGCGTTTATCAGTTCTCCGATGATAATCATGATAAAACAATCCGTTAGCTATTTTTTGTGTTGATTTTTGTGTTGGCTCGGGTGTCGCGGCCCGTCATCAGGTCTTGCCCCTCCAGGGGATCAATTTCCTCTCCATCAGCCGCATGATCAGGTCGAAGCCGTATCCAATCACGCCCATGACGATCACGCCCATGATCACAATGTCGGTTCGCAGGTAGCGGGCCGCATTGAGAACCATCCAGCCGATGCCCGCGGTGGCTGCCACCATTTCGGCCGCTACCAGGGTGGCCCAGCAGACCCCCATGGAGACACGCATGCCGGTGAAGATCTCCGGCAGGGCATTGACTAGTATGACATGTCGCAGGACTTGCCAACGCGTCGCCCCCAGGGAGTAGGCGGCGTGGATCTTCTCGACCGTAACCGAATGCACCCCCGAACGGGCGTTGATCACCATGATGGCGAAGGTGGCCAAAAACAGGAGCATGATCTTGCCGCTATCGCCGATCCCCATCCAGATGATGATGATGGGAATATAAGCTAGCGGAGGAACCGGCCGGTAGAGCTCGATGATGGGGTCGAACAGGCCGCGTACGATGCTGCTCAGACCCATGGTGATTCCCAGCAGCACGCCGAAGAAGCAACCTAGCAAGAAACCGGACATAACGCGATACAGGCTAATCGCAAAGTGCCCAAACAGCGTGTGGCCGCGATAGCCTTCCACGGCGATCATGTAAAATTTCTCCAGCACCGCCATGGGCGAAGGCCAGAAGAGCGGAGGAACGACCTCCAGTTCGCAGATTACCACCCAGGTGATCAGCAGGGCGAGGATACTTACAATACTCCACTTGCGTCCCTGTCCGCTGGCGGAGGGATCACCGAATTTGACGGTCTTCTTCTTTTCGAAATCATCGTCGGCTTTAAAGCCCAAGAGTGATTTAATTCTGGCCAGAAGATCTTCCATGGTATTCTTCCTTCCCTTGCATGCATTGAAACCGGATAGCGGACTTCATGTCGTAAACGAGTCCTTGCGCATAAAGTAGTTAGGTTTTGGGCCCCGGACTACAACCGTATACGGACGGCGTCAGATCACTTGGCGGAGCACATCCCTTCGCATCTGCCTGAATTCGGTCACATGACGAACGGCATCTACCCCGTCACTCCGCACCTGGTTGCAAAAATCAGCTTCAAGTTGCCTCACGATCCTGCCGGGACGTCCGCTCATGATGAAAATCTTCGAGGCCATAAGCAGCGCTTCTTCCACATCGCTGGTGAACAGCATCAGCATCGTTTGCTTATCCGACCAGAACTTGAGCAGGGCCTTCCGTAGCCTGTTGCGGAACCGGTCGTTGATCTGACTCAACGGCTCGTCTCCGATAAGCGCCAATTCCGGTTCTCTCGCCAGACAACGGGCAAAGCTTATCAGAATAAGGTCGTGGTGGTCTTTGACCTGATAAACTGGCTGGTTGGCTTTCTTGGTAAGATAGAAGCGATCTAGATATTCGGCCACGCGCATTTTGCGCTCCCGTCGCCGCATCTTCCGGTTTTGTAGGCCGAATTCGATATTCTCGGCCACGGACAACCACGGATAGAGGGCGCTCTGATGGAAAACGACGCTCCGGTCGGGGCTCTGGTCAGTCACCGGTTGCCCCTTCCAGAGTACACGACCTTCGGTGGGCTGTATCAGACCGGCGATCAGGTTCAACAAAGTGTTGGTGCCCGCACCAGCGGCGCCGACTACCGCCGTGATCGTGGCCGCTTCCAGGTGAAGATTGGTCTCCGCCAAGTCTCCCCTGCGCCCCGCTCCGCTCCCCTTCTCAGGATAGCTATAAGTTGTCTTTTCCAGCACCAGTTTGGTCATCGTCCTCTCCCAGCATTATGGCGTATATCTGTGTTGTCAAGCCCAAGTGTTTAGTTCAGGTTATGAAATGCCGGGGCGCTATGAGGGCGGCCATTGGCACGTCCCTCGTAGCCCCCCGGGGAGGTGGTGGTTATTTTACATTTTCCATGAAGCTAGCATCGATAAACTTGCCATAATCGGGCAGGGACTTGTCCATGGCCCCTTGTTGCACCAGAAAATCACTGACCTTCTTGATATTGTGAACGATCTGGCCCGGCTCCGCGCTGGTTCCCAGCCAGGCATCACTCAACTGGGTCTGTTTGTCGTAAAAGCCCATAGTGCTCATGATATCTTTTGTCTTCTCAGGTGTGATACCAGCCATTTTGCCGATGGCGGCATAAGTGGACTTGGGATTCTTGTGGTAGGTGACGGTGGATCTGTTCACCACCTGGAGAAACTTGGTCACCAGATCGCCGTGTTCATTGGCGAACTCATCGGTAACCGCGACGATACCATAAGTGCTGTACCCCGCCTTGATCTGATCGGCGGAAGAGACCAGGATGTGGCCGCCTTTTTCAATCATCTGGCTGACAGTGGGTTCCCAGGCACAGCCACCGTCGATATCCTCGCGGATAAACGCCGGCATGATGTCGGGATTGCTGAGGTCGATAACCTTAACATCTTGTTCGGCAATGCCGGACATCTCGAGAATACCCATCAGACGGTAATGGGCCGTGGTTCCAAAAGGTACGCCAATTTTTTTGCCGATCAGGTCGCTAGGTGTAGCAATCCCGGAACCTCCCCGAACCACCAGGTTTTCCGATTCGCTGTAGTTTTCGGAGATCGCAACCATTTTCAAGGGCAGTCCCTGGGTCACGGCGATGGCAAACGGCGTGGTCCCCAGGGCGTAGGCGATGGAGATATCCCCCGAAGCCATGGCCGTAGTCATCTCCGCTCCAGAACCAAACTCGCGGAAGTCGACCTTGACGCCCATCTCATTGTCAAACCATCCTTTTGCCCAACCGAATTCAAAGGTTCCCGGCCAGCCCGGAAAATAGGCAACTGTTACTTTCTTCGTTTTAGCCACGGCCGGACTGCCCAGACAGAAAACAGTCACCAGCGCGATAAGGATTAAACCAACCACTAACCATGCTTTGCGAAACTTCATATTATTCCTCCTTCATTCGAGTGTGTTTACCCGACTCCGGTGTTTGCCAGAGCCGTGATTGTCCTTCGCCTCCCTGCTACACGATTCTTAACCGGGCAGGCGGAACATCCGATATCAGCCGTTCGTTCTCCGACGCCCATGCCTGGATCAGGTCGCATGCGCCTCGGTTTCCTCTTCCATACCCCAGATCAGTCCCAGCACCTCCTCGCGGATTGCGATGAAGTCGGCGGCCGATTTCAGCTCACGCGGGTCTTTTTCCAATCCCTGGCGGCAGAAATCGAGCTCGTAGCGCTTCATGATCTGGCCGGGGCGGGCCGACATGACGAAAAGGTCGGTAGCCAGATAAATGGCTTCTTCCACGCTATGGGTAATAAAAAAGACCATTTTGCCGGTCTCCTGCCAGATCCGCAGGATCAGCGTCTGCATCTTTTCGCGGGTGAGGGCATCCAGGGCTCCCAGGGGTTCGTCCATCAGCAGAATGGAAGGATTGTTGGCCAGACAGCGCACAATTGCCACGCGCTGCTGCATGCCACCGGAAAGATTGTAGATGGGAGTGTCGGTAAAGTCGGTCAGATCGACCAGGTCGAGGTACTCCATAACCCTCTCGTGGCGCTTTTTTTCGTCAACGTTTCGCATTTTCAGGCCGAATACGGCATTCTCATATACCGTTAGCCATTCGAACAGAGCGCCCTTCTGAAACACCACCCCGCGTTCGGCCCCAGGCCGTTCGATGACCTCGCCATCAAGGACGATCCGTCCTCCGGTGGGCGTCAGAAACCCCGCGATGGTGTTCAGCAACGTGGTTTTGCCGCAGCCCGAGGGCCCCACCACTACCACCAGGTTGCCTTTGTCCATGGTGAAATTGATGTCTTCCAAGGCATGTACCTCGTCACCGGTTTCAGTACGATAAGTCATGCTCAAATTTTCAACCCGGAGTTCACTCTCTTTTGGTCTATTATCCACTATGCGCCTCCCGTGGCCTGGCTAAAAAAAAATTAAAGATCGAACGACGTTTCATGCTATATTTTACAAATAGCGTGCCATATCAAACTGCCGCGCATGAATTAGGCATGCGCGTTTGAATAGAGAGATAAATTCAGATAGAGACGCTAATAACGAAATCCGGTTTTGTGGGCAGCGGGGTGTCACATTTTACAACCCTGTTACGTTACATATGTGTACCGGGCGACACTTTCAGGGCGAGTTTTTCGCGGAATACAGGACGATCACCATGGGCGACATTCAATTACGCAACGGCAAGGGGAGTGATATGATCCGCCTGACCATTTTACCGTTGGAAAGGAAGCTCAATGTCCTGAAGGGAACACTTTTGATGGATGCCTTGCGCCAGGCCGGCATCGAGATTTCATCGCCCTGCAATGGTCAAGGATTGTGCGGCAAATGCAAGGTACGCATCAAGGATGCGGCCCGGGATCAGGATGAACATCAAGACCACCTTACGCAAGATGAGTTGGCCTCGGGTATGCGACTGGCCTGCAAAGTGGTGGCCACACAAAATATGCGGGTCACCTTGATAGAGGACTATTCGCTGGATGCGCGGATTCTGGAGGGCGGTTTGATCCGCAATAGCCGGGCAGCCCCGGCTGCTACGATCCGTAATCACGAGGAAGGGCCATGGCTTCACTATCGTAAGGAGGAGCCCACGCCGTTAGTAGAGTGGCGGGAGGGCTTCTCCCCGAAGGGTATTGCCGTGGACATGGGAACGACCACGCTGGTCATGACCCTGATGGATTTGCGCTCAGGAAGAGAGCTGGCAACGGCTTCAGCGCTCAATCCCCAAACCCGCTTCGGCCACGACGTGATGACTAGAATTCAAATGGCCTCCACCGAAGAGGGCCTGACACAACTGGCCACGCTCGTTTCGAATGGCCTGAACGAGCTAGTGGCAAAGACCTGCCAAATTGCCGGGGCCCAGCCGCACGAAATTGTCGATGGTGTCATAGGCGGTAATACCACCATGCTTCAAATCGCCGCCTGCATCGACCCTTCACCCTTGGGCGTACTGCCGTTTACCATCGGCATAGAGTGCGGTCGGACCTATAAGTCCCAAGTGTTCCGATTGAATGTAAACCCTCGGGCCCGGATATACGTCCCCCCCGTGGTACACGCTTTTGTAGGCTCCGATATGAGTGCCGGGTTGTTGAGCATCGATTTTTTTAACCAGGCCGCGCCACTGCTGTTCATCGATATCGGCACCAACGGGGAGATGGCCTTGATTACCGACGGCCAGTGCGTGGTGACATCAACGGCGGCGGGCCCGGCTTTCGAGGGCATGGGCATCTCCCACGGCATGCGCGCCTCGACCGGGGCCATAGAAATGGTCTGGACCAACGAGGAGCACCTCGCCACCAGGACCATCGGCAATATTCCGGCCAAAGGCATCTGCGGCAGCGGCATCATGGACACCATGGCCTGCCTGGTCCGCATGGGTGCTGTAGATTCCGGTGGCAGGCTGAGAAATTTGCGCATTGAGAGTCTCGAAGCAGGGCTTTTGACAGATCGCTTTGAGATCTTGGATCGCGTAGCGGCCATACGGCTGGCCGACGATGTTTACTTCACCCAGAAAGACATTCGGGCATTTCAACTTGCCAAGAGCGCTCTCCGAACCGGTATTGACCTGCTGCTCGACGCCGCCGATGTCCAACCGCATCAATTGAAAAAAATCGTGATTGCCGGTGCCTTCGGCCACCATTTGCGGGAAAAGAGCCTGCGCCAGACTGGCATCATCCCGTGCGCTTTCAGAGGAGCGATCAATTTTGCAGGCAACACTTGTCGAACCGGCTGCGCGCTCATGCTTACAGATGCGGCCAACAGAGAATTCATACAAACCAGGATGAAAAACGTGTTGCATTTGTCCATTGCCGAAAGGCCAAATTTTCAATCCTTGTTCTTGCGCAATACCTCCTTTGACACTTTGTGCCCTCCCTCCCAAAGCGAGCATAACGATGGCATGAAAAATGCTAATGGAAGGTAAAAAACTGGCCCTCAACGCTTCACTCATCACTGCCCGGATCGAACGCGCGGGCAGACCACAAAAACGGATCACATTTAATTAGATACTATGTTTATATGTGGCCCATAATCGCTTTCGGCGCTGCTGGCGCCCCCAAATTTCACGGCGAATATAAGGAGAAATCATGACCACAACTCTGCCCACTCAAGCCCGGATCGTAGTCATCGGTGGCGGCATCGTCGGCTGCAGCACGGCCTATCATCTTACCAAGAACGGCTACACCGATGTGCTTCTTCTGGAACGTAAGGATATCGGTTCCGGCACCACCTGGGCGGCGGCCGGCCTGCTGGCCCAACTGCGACAGAACCAGGAGATGACCAACCTGGCCAAGTACGCCCTGCAATGCTACGCCAAGCTGGAAGAGGAAACCGGCGTGGCTACCGGGTTCAAGATGAACGGTGCCATCGGCGTCTGCCAAACCGAGGATAGGCGGCGTGAATGGCTGCGCGGCGCCGCCATGGCCAGCGCCTTCGGTATCGACATGTACGAGATCAGCCTCAAGGAGGCCGAAGCGCTGGTGCCGGGGATGAGCACCGAAGATCTGGTGGCCGCTTTCTACCTGCCCAACGACGGCATTACCGATCCCCAAACCACGGCCATGGCCATGGCACGGGGAGCCAAGATGGGTGGTGCCAAGGTTCTCGAAGGGGTAAAGGTGACCGACATTCACCTGAAAAACGGCGCGGTCTGCGGCGTCAGCACGGACCAAGGCAAGATCGCCTGCGACATCGTTGTCAATTGCGCCGGCATGTGGGGACGCCATATCGGTCAAATGGCCCGGGTCAGCATTCCTTTGCTGGCCGCAGAACACATGCACGCCATCACCATGCCCATCGAAGGCTTGACGAAAAACTTTCCCACGGTACGCGATTTCGACGGCTACTCCTATTTCAAGGAGGAGTCGGGCGGTATCCTTATCGGCGGTTTCGAGCCGGTAGCCAAGCCCTGGGGCATGGATGGCATCCCGGATGAATTCAAATATTCTGAGCTATCGGAAGATTGGGATCAATTTGAGATTTTCCTGGAGTGTGGTTTCAAACGTTTTCCGGCCTTGGAAAATGCCCAGATCCGCCACCTCTCGGTGGTGCCCGAAAGCTTCACCCCGGACAACGCCTTCTTGGTGGGTGAGGCCCCGCATGTCAAAAACTTCTTCGTAGGCTGCGGCATGAACTCGGTGGGCATTGCCAGCGCCGCAGGCGTGGGCCGCGCCCTGGCACAATGGATCGACCAGGGCTATCCTGAAGAGCAGTTGTGGCCCGTTGATGTGCGCCGCTATTTCCCCTGGCAGCAGAACAAACGCTATCTTCACGACCGCATCGTCGAATCGGTTGGCATTCTCTACGAACACCACTACCCCAACCGCCAGCGCACGACGGCACGTCCGGTGATCTGCTCTCCGTTCCACGACCGCCTGACTGCCAACGGCGCCTGTTTCAGCATGATTGCCGGCTGGGAGCGGGCCGACTGGTTCGCTCCTAAAGGTGTCGAGCCGGTGTACGAATATAACTGGGGCCGGGCCAACTGGTTCGAACACCAGGCCCGGGAGCACATGGCGGTGCGTGAAAACGTGGGCATGTACGACCTCTCCTCCATGGGCAAACTGCTGGTGCAGGGCCCGGACGCCAAAGACGTGCTGCAGCGCATCTGCTCCAATGACGTAGCCCTATCCGTCGGCCGGGTCGTTTACACGCCCGTGCTTAATAACAAGGGCGGATTTGAAACCGACATCACCGTCACCCGCATCGCTGAGGATGAGTTTTTCATCGTCACCGCCGCCGGCACAACCATCCGCGATTTGGACTATATAAAAAGACGCATCCCTGCCGATGCCCGTGCCACGGTCACCGATGTGACCCACGGCTACGCCATGCTGGCCATCATGGGGCCCAAGTCCAGGGACCTGCTGGCAACCCTCACTGATGAGGATCTTTCGAACGCGGCCTTCCCCTACGCAACGGCCAAAGAGATGGACGTGGCCTACGCGCGGCCGCTGGCGGTGCGCATGTCCTACGTGGGCGAGTTGGGATGGGAGCTCTATATTCCCTCCATGTTTGCCGTACCTCTATTCGACGCCATCATGGCGGCGGGTGAGAAGTTCGGCCTGCGACTAGTGGGCATGCAGGCGGTCAACTCCCTGCGGCTGGAGACCGGCTACCGTCACTGGGAATCGGATATCACCCCGGAGGACACGCCCTACGAGGCTGGGCTGGGCTTCGGTGTAAAACTCAGCAAGCAGGAGTTTGACGGCAAGCAGGCGCTGGTGCAGCAAAAGGAGAGCGGCTTGACTAAAAAAATGGTGATGTTCACACTGCAAGAATCGGAACCTATGCTTTACGCCAATGAACCCATCTACCGCGATGGTGAAGTGGTGGGACAGATCCGTTCCGGTGCCTATGGACATTTAGTCGGCGCTTCGGTTGGCATGGGCTATCTGCACAACGAAAAAGGTGTGACCAACGACTGGATTAACTCCGGCAATTATGAGATCATGATCGAAGGCCGCAAGGTTCCGGTCAAGGCCTCCTTGAGCTCGCCTTACGATCCAAAGAATTTACGGACCAAAATGTAAGCCCAACCGCAGCTACCCGTACCGCTGGCAACACCACTATGGGCCGCTGCTGCGGCATCGGCCTATAGCCTGCAAGGAGATTCAAGTTGAACATCATCGTATTAGTCAAACAAGTTCCTGACACCGAGTCCCTGATGGAGGTCGACACCGCGACCGCAACAGTGAAGACCCAAAACGTCAAATGGATTATCAATCCTTATGATGAGCTGGCCCTTGAAGAGGCGTTGCGGATCAAAGAAAAGATCGGCCACGGAAAGGTAACGGCACTCTCCGTGGGGCCACGCCGCTGCGAAGCGGCCCTGCGCACCGCCCTGGCCATGGGTGCCGACGAAGCCTTGCTCATCGAAGATCCAGCCGCCGAAGGCAGCGATGCCCTGGGCACTGCTAAAATATTGGCTGCGGCTGCCAAAACCGTTCCCCACGACCTGATCCTCGCCGGCATCCGGGCTGTGGATGACGACAGCTACCAGGTACCGGCTGCGGTGGCCGAATATCTCGATCTGCCCCAGATTAATTTCGTGACCAAACAGGAGATCACCGACGGACGCATCACTTGCGAACAGTTGGTGGAGGGCGGCATAATGGTTGTGGAGGCGGATCTGCCGGTCGTGCTGACCACCCAGCGAGGGATCAACGAGCCTAGGTATGCCTCGCTGCCCAACATCATGCGGGCTAAGAAAAAACCCTTGGTCAAAAAACCGCTATCCGACCTGGAGGTGTCAGCCGCCGAGGTCGGCCCGCAAAGCGCCAAGGTGGCCATTTGCTCCTTGGCCCGGCCGCCGGAAAGAGAGCCCGGTCGCATCATCGATGGAGAGACGGTGGTGGACAAGGCCGCTGAGCTGGTCAAGTGCCTGCAGGCGGACGAGGTGCTATAGAGGTTTAACCCGGACTTTTCAGCAATCAGGGAGAATATTGATGGCTCAAACAATAGTTGTATTCGCAGAACAGGTTGACGGCATATTCAGAAAGAGCGCCTTCGAGGTTGTCAGTGAAGGCCGCCGCCTGGCCGACCAGTTGGAAGGTGAGCTGATCGCCGTGGTTATGGGCGCTGGTGTGACTGAGATGGCATCCGAACTGGGAAAATACGGCGCCAAAAAGGTATTCGCCGCCGACGCACCGCAATTGGCCGACTACTCCACGGACGCCTACACCGACACCTTGGAAGCCGCCATTGAGAGCATTGGACCACAAATCGTGCTGGCCGCCTCTTCGGTATTCGGCAAGGACCTTTTTGCCCGCTTGGCGGCGCGGTTGGACACTGGCCTAGCCTGCGAGTGCTCCGCCCTTGAACTTGAGGATGGAGAGCTGGTGGCCACCCGGGCGCTTTATGGCGGCAAGGTGGTCAGCCGCACGCGTATCGATGGTAAACCTAAATTGGCCCTGTTGCGCCCCAACGTGGCCAAAATCGTGGAGACAAACGATAGCGCCGAAGTTGAAACGGCCCAAGCCATGGTGGAGAATATCCGCACCCGCATCGTGGAGAAGAAGATCGACACCAGCGGCAAATTAGAGCTCACAGAAGCCGACTATGTTATCTCTGGCGGCCGCGGCATGGCCGGCCCAGATTACAGCATTCTGGAAGCGCTGGCAGCCGAACTCAACGGTGCCATCGGGGCCTCCAGAAACGCCGTGGACGAGGGTTGGCGGCCGGTGTCGGACCAGGTGGGACAGACAGGCAAAGTGGTCACGCCCAAAATTTACTTTGCCTGCGGCATCTCCGGGTCCATTCAGCATATCGCCGGCATTCGCAACTCCGATGTGATCGTGGCCATCAACAAGGATGCAGACGCCCCGATCTTCAGGTATGCCGATTACGGCATCGTCGGCGATCTGTTCGAGATGGTTCCGGCCGTGACAGAGCAGTTGCGGAAATTGAAGTCATGAATTTTGGGTTCCCGGCCTGGTACGGAAAAAGCCGTTCCCCTGGGGAGGAGGATGAAGATCAGTTCCAAGACTGCGCCCGGAACTAGGTTGGCGCGGCAAGCACGCCCATAACCTGCAGTGCAATCTCCTGCTCTTCATTGGTGGGCATAACCACTATTTTCACCCTGCCATCTTCGCACTGGATCTGGCGGCATTGCGGCTCTTGGGCTGCATTGAGCGCCTGATCGATTACGATCCCCATCTGTTCCAGCCCCTGGCATATCTTTGCGCGCATCAGGGCCGAATTCTCGCCGACACCGGCGGTAAAAACAATGACATCGAGCCCCCCCATGGCAAAGGTGTAGGCGCCGATGTATTTTTTGATCCGGTATGCCAAAATCCGTACCGCCGTTGCCGCTTGCCGGTTGCCGGCGATGATAGCGGCCTCGATGTCCCGCATGTCACTGCTCCCGATGCCGCCCAGACCCAGCAGACCACTTTGCCGATTTAGCAGATCTTCGACCTGCTCCGGGCTCATTTTGTGCCGGCGCATCAGGTGGAGGGGGATGCTCGGATCGATATCACCGCAACGCGTTCCCATGATCAGCCCCTCCAAAGGCGTCAACCCCATGCTGGTGTCGATGCTGCGGCCCTCATTGACCGCCGCCATGCTGCAGCCATTACCCAGATGACAGGTAACCATCTTCAAGGCTGAAAGCGGCTGTTCAACCATTTCCGCAGCTTTGCGGCTCACATATTTATGGCTGGTGCCATGGAAGCCGTACCTGCGGATTTTGTATTCCCGGTAGTGGTCATAAGGCAAACCATAGAGAAAGGCATGCTCCGGCAGATTGGCATGGAAGGCTGTATCAAAGACGGCCACTTGGGCAACGCCGGGGAAGAGCTCCTGGCAGGCTTCAATGCCTTTCAGGTTTGGGGGATTGTGCAGCGGCGCCAGATCGAAACAATCCCTGATGATCTCCGTGAGACGCTCATCGATAACAGCGGCCTCTTTCACATATTCGCCGCCATGGACGACCCGGTGACCAATAGCGCCGATCTCGGCCTTGGATTGTATTACTCCGCAATCCTTGTCCATGATGATATCGGCTGCCAGTTCAACGGCTTCCCGCGTCTCTCTAACCTTCGTCTTACGGGTTACGCGCACGCCCGCTGAGGTTTTGTAAAGCACCTGAGTGTTGCGATGGCCGATGCGCTCAACAAGACCTTCGGCAACCATCCGCAGATCTTCTTTTTGGAAGAGGGTAAATTTGACGGAGGAGCTGCCTGCATTGACAACTAAAATATGCTTATTAGTCTGCTTGTCGCTCGTCATTTGCACCAGGCCAGTTCAGACTCAATGCGTTTCTCGGAGCCGAAGTAGAAACGCCGGATGAACTTTTCATAGGCCTCAAAAGACCAGTGGAAGTCTCGCATCAGGGCGGCAGCTCTCTGGGGGTCACCCTTTTCGATAAACTCAATAAACTGGGCATGCTCCTCACAGTTGATCAGCTCCCACTCCTTTATATAGGCACGGCGCGGAAAGTCGTATAAGCGCTGTTTCAGCGGCATGAGTATCCCATGCATGGTGTTGTTTTCAGATAGCTGCAAAAAGACATTGTGAAAGGAGATATTCAGGTCGTAATAGCTCTTGAAGTCTTCATCCTCGATGGCCACGGCCATCTTGTTGTTCAACCCTCGCAGGGCCTCGATATGGGTGGTGTCAAGCTGCGGAAAAACCGAGAGCACCACCGCGCTTTCCAGGGCGCCTATAACTTCCAGGATGTTCTTGATGTCCTCTATGTTTAGCTTGCGAACCCTGACTCCACGGCGCGGCAGTATGGAGACAAACCCTTCACACTCCATCTGAATGAGCGCATCTCTAAGGGGCGTTTTGCTGATGCCTAGCTTTTCACTTATCTCCTTAGGCTTGATTAGCGACCCGGACAATAGCCTGCCGCTTTGCATCTCCTCACGAAGGTAATCGTATACCTGTTCTCTTAATGATCTCAATTCCAACAGGCCGCCGCTAGTGTGTCGAATTCCCTTTTGCATGGGAGCCCTCCAGTCGATTGCAGCCCTCATCAAGCCCAATAGCGGCGGTTGTCCGTCCAGGGGCGAACCCCGCGAACGGAGTTACGGCGTTCCTCAATGCTTACTCCTCGACATAGCCGTCACCGACTTCGAGGGCCTTGTCTATTTTCTCAATACCTTCGTCGATTTCGTCCTTGGTAATGATAAGCGGCGGCGCCAGGGCGATAACGTTTACAGGATTGGCGGCCATGGCCATGATCCCCAATTCACCAAGTTTTTTGGCGATTTCCAGTTTGGGATTCAGGCCCGGCCGGATTTTGGCGTCCACGGCCGTCAACGGCTCTTTGGTCTTCTTGTTCTTGATCAGTTCGAGCCCTACGAAAAGTCCCAGCCCGCGAACATCTCCAACGCAGGCATGCCGCTCCTTGAGTTCCAGGGCTCTTTGAAGAAGATACTCGCCCAGCCTGGCGGAGTTTTCGATGAGATTGTCCTCCTCATAGATGGGTATGAGGGACAAGGCCGTAGCGCAACCCAGCGCATGGCCGGCGTAGGTAGCCCCGTGGCTGAAGAACTGTCCCTTGAACCGCTCGCCGATATGCGTACGTACGATGGTGACGCCCAGTGGCTGATAGCCGCAGGTCATGCCCTTGGCCAGGGTCATGATGTCGGGCACCACATCCCAATGATCCATTGCAAACCATTTGCCGGTGCGGCCGAATCCGGTCATCACTTCATCGGCGATCAGCAGCGCGCCCCATTTATCGCAAACTTTGCGCAGTTCGGGAAAATACTCCGGCGGAGGGACGATAATGCCGTTGGCGCCGGTTACCGGCTCACAAATGATGCCGGCCACCTTGTCACCGCCCCCCTCCAGCTCAATGACCTCATCGACATACTTGACGCATTGCAGATCGCAGTCTGGATATTTCTGGCCGAACATGCACCTGTAGCAGTACGGCTGGGGCACGCGAACTATCTCCGTGCCTCCCAACACCTGGGCCCAGCTACGGGAATCGCCGGCGGAGAGGGACATCGATGTGGCCGTTGCGCCGTGATAGGTACGGAAACGGGTCACAATCTTGCGCCGTCCGGTATACTGGTGGGCGATTTTTACGGCCGCCTCGTTGGCTTCGGTACCTCCCAGGGATATGAATGAACGCGACAGATCGCCGGGGGTGATTTCGGCCATCATTTTAGCGAACAGGGCCCGAGGTTTTGTTGACATGCTGGGAGCAAAGGAGGTCAAGGTTCTGGCCTGTGCGCAGATCGCATCCACCACTCGTGCGTCCTGATGACCGATGTTGTGGCTGACGAAACAGGAGCTGAAATCGAGTCGCTCCCTTCCGTCCTCAGTTGTAAAACGAACCCCTTTGGCCGATACGACCCGTGGAGGCGACTGTTCGGTTTGATAGGACCATGACTGGAAATTGTTTTCCACTTCATAGCGGTCAAGGTCTTCTTTGGACGACGGAATGTTTCTAAGATCAATCATTTTTCGGTCTCCGGTAATGGGCTAAAGATTCTCCAGGCGGCACCAGGAGAAGTGGCGCTAGCCCCCTGCTCATGGTGCCAACTCTCATATTTTCAAATTGCGCCTTATACACCCTTCTGGGGACGCATCTCCTGCTTGTCGATCCCCGCCGCGACAACCGGCTTTTTCATGGCATCACGACGGAAGGGTTCGCCCAGCTCCTGATTGTTCAGCACCTCGATAAAGGTCGTGCGGCCATCTTCCATCTGAGCCTTGACGGCCCTGTCCAAGGCCTCGGTCAAGGCATCCGGGGTGGTGACCTGAACACCTTCCATGCCGCAGGCCTTGGCTATGCCGGCGTAAGAGACAGCGATATCTAGTTCGGTGCCTACAAAGTTGTCGTCATACCAAAGGGTGGTATTGCGTTTCTCCGCCCCCCACTGATAGTTGCGGAAGATGATCATGGTAATGGCTGGCCACTCCTTGCGGCCGCAGGCTGTCATCTCGTTCATCGAGATGCCGAAGGCGCCGTCGCCGGCAAAACCCACCACCGGAACGTCGGGCTTGGCGATTTTCGCGCCCAGGATAGCCGGAAATCCGTACCCGCAGGGTCCGAACATGCCCGGCGCCAGATATTTGCGCCCCGCCTCGAAAGTCGGATAGGCATTGCCGATGGCGCAGTTGTTGCCAATATCCGAAGAGATGATGGCCTCTTTGGGCAAGGCCTTGATGATGGCGCGCCATGCCATGCGGACCGTCATTTTTTCAGGGTCCCTCTCTTGGGCGCGTTGGTTCCAGGTGGTACCGGGATCATCATCTTCATGGTCCATGGTTGCCAGCTCTCGGGTCCAGGCGGCTTTAATTTTTGTGATGGCGGCTTTGCGTTCTTCACGGCCATCATCGCCGGCGGAGGGGGTGAGCTTTGCCATAATCGCGTTGGCGACTTTGCTGGCGTCTCCGGCAATACCCACGGCGACCGGTTTGGTCAGGCCGATACGATTGGGGTTCATATCAACCTGGATAATGGAAGCCTTGTTTGGCCAGTAATCGATGCCGTAGCCCGGCAGTGTGGAGAAAGGATTCAAACGCGTGCCGAGAGCCAATACCACATCGGCCTTGGATATGAGCTGCATTCCGGCCTTGGAGCCATTGTAGCCCAAAGGACCGGCGAACAGCGGATGGCTGCCCGGAAAGGCATCATTGTGCTGATAGCCGCAGCATACTGGTGCGTCCAGCCGTTCAGCCAGGGCCACGGTCTCTTGAATGGCGCCGCCGATAACCACGCCACCGCCGTTCAAGATCACCGGGAACTTTGCCTTGGACAGAAGTTCGGCCGCCTGGGCAATGGCCTCCTCGCCGCCGGCCGGACACTCCAATTCAACGCTGGCGGGCATTTCAATCTCAATAACCTGGGTCCAGAAGTCCCGCGGGATATTAATCTGGGCCGGGGCGGACGCCCTTCTGGCCTGCACGATCACCCGGCTGAGGACCTCCGCTATCCGGGAGGGATGTAAGACCTCTTCCTGGTAGGCCACCATCTCTTCAAAGACAGCCATTTGGGGGACCTCCTGGAAACCACCCTGACCCATGGTCATATTGGCCGCCTGGGCAGTGACCAGCAGCAGGGGCGTGTGATTCCAGTAGGCGGTTTTAACCGGTGTCACGAAATTGGTGATGCCGGGGCCGTTCTGGGCGATCATCATGGACATTTTGCCGGAGGCGCGGGTAAATCCGTCCGCCATCATGCCGGCGTTACCTTCATGTCCGACATCCCAGAAGGTGATCCCTGCTTTGGGAAAAAGGTCGGATATCGGCATAAAAGCCGAACCGATGATACCAAACGCATGTTCGATTCCATGCATCTGCAGGATCTTCACAAAGGCCTCTTCAGTGGTCATCTTAATTTTACCCATTTATCTTCTCCTTATCCTTAAACTGTGTAGGTGGTTAAAAAAGCTGTAACTACTCAGCGTAATGGCAAAAAGCACAAAAAAGCACGAACTATAACGA